>CAYTRM010000024.1:0-14198 GCA_964440225.1 uncultured Thermoleophilia bacterium
GACGCCGCCCTTGCCGGCGTGGCCCCAGCCGGCGGTGACGGCGAGGTCGCCGGCGGAGGGGTCGAGCTGGCCGCCGGAGACCGAGGTGAGCACGCCGAGCGGGCCCAGCTCGCGGCGCACGGAGCCGGTGGTGACTGCGTCGACCGGCTCCTCGACGTCGAGCAGCGCCGCGACTGTCCGGCCGAGCTCGGCGGAGGCCAGGAGGGCGTCGCGGGTGGCGGGGAGAGGGATGCGGGGCCAGTCTTGGCGGAGGGCGCCCGAGTTTTCCGCGACGTAGCCGGGCGTGAAGCCGACCGCCGTTGCATGAAGCCACACCGAAGCGGCGGCGGCCTCCGCCGCGCCCAGCTTCGATAGGTAGTCAAGTGCGACAGCTGACAGGTTGACCCGCACCCCGCCGACTGATTCTCCGACTCCATCCAGCGTGACTTGGGCGCCGTCCGACCTCTGCGTCTCGCGGATCCATGTCGGGAAGAAGTACGCGTCAGTCTGAAGGGCGTGCTGGTCCGAAAGGTTGTCGGTCATCAGGAAGATCGAGCCGTCAGGGGTCTTGGGCGCCTTGCATCGGACGAGAAGGAAGGGGTTCCCGCCCTGCGCCTGTCGCACGAGTTCTGGCCTGACCCGATTCCAGAGTCCGGCACGAGGCTCCAAGTACGCCCACCTCAGGTCAAATGGCTTGAACCAGAGCCGCCTCACCCGGGCATCGTCGAAGTGGCTTTCCTCCAATAGGCGTTCTCGTGTTCGCCTTGCGTCAAAGGCGGCCGCGTCACAGACCAAGGCGGGGTGCAGGTTCCTCAGATCATCGAACGCGACTTCCGGATCGAAGTACGCACGGAACCGCTCTGCGATCTCATCCCTACTGAACGAGTACAAGGATTGGCCACGATTTTCGTTCAGTCCAAGATAGCCAGAAACCCGCGACAAGTCGGGGATTCGCGGCCAGTCCAGGTAGTGCAGATTGGCCGCGGCTGGTCGGAACGAGAACCGCTGAACCGCGCGAGGCCGAACGACCTCATACGCATGGCCACCGCCGTCGAGGCTGTCCACCAGGTCATGGCGCTTGGTCGAGCCCCAGAACTCCCTGAATCGCACCTCAGCCTGGCGCTCCTCAGAGCCAGTGTCGCGTCGCATCATCAACCCGATGACCGTACCGACTCGAATCCCTTCTCGATTCCGTGATGTGGAGAAGATGCTCGGATCCGGGTCCCCCTGAGGCGTGAGCTTCCCCGTCTCACGGCTGTCGCCGTGGAGGCAGTCGAACCACAGCCGGTCGAACTTCGCCAGCAGGTGCTGGCGGATAGTCACATCGGAGGGCCCCGCGAGGTAGGAGAAGTTGCTGATGTAGCAGACGACACCCCGCGAGTCATCTCTGGTGATGCGCCGCTCGGCGACTCGTAGGAAGCGGATGTAGAGGTCGTCCAGGTAGTTCTTCGTGATACCCCACTTGCGGAGTCCCGCCTTGTACGGCTCCACCAAGCCTTCCTCTTCCTCCGGACTCACCCCCGCAAAGCCGTTGTACGGCGGATTCCCGAGGATCACAAGGATCGGCGCGTGCTGCTTCACCGCCTGGGCCTTGTCGCGCTCCTCCTCCATCTCGGTGAAGAGCAGGTGCTGCTTGGGCTCGGTCGGCGGCTCCCAGCCGGTGAGGGCGTTGGTGAGGTACACGCCGGCGCGCTCGTCGGTCTCGTCGGCGAAGGGCGCGCCGAGGCGGTGCAGCAGCATGCCGATCTGCAGGTGGCTGATGACGAACGGCGCCGGCAGGATCTCGAAGCCGTAGACGCGGCTCATGGCGGCCTGCTTGATCTCGTGGGCCGCCAGGGCGTCGACGCCGCCGCTCTTCTCCGCCAAGGTGGCGGCGATCTTGTTCAGTACCTCGACCAGGTAGGCGCCGGTGCCGCAGCACGGGTCGAGCACCACCACACGCGGGTCGGCGAGGCCGTCGGGGATGTCCAGCTCTTCGCGCAGCACGGTGTCGACACGGGCGACCATGTACTGCACGATCTCCGGCGGCGTGTACCAGACCCCGAGCTCTTTGCGCAGCTCGGGGTCGAACGCCTCGAGGAAGGGCTCGTAGAAGTACTGCACCGCGTGGCTCTGCTCGAAGGTGCTGAAGAACGAGGCGCGGTCCACGCGGTTCAGCGCCTCCGCGGCCCAGTCCAGCACCTCGTCGATGCGCATGAGGCCGAGCGCCCCCGGGTTGCTGAAGTCGTAGAACAGCTTCTGCATGATGGGGATGTGCAGGTAGCCGGCGGCCTCGCGCCAGCGGAAGCGGGCGCCGGCGTCGGTGGGTGGATGATGCTCGGCCCAGAAGACCCAGGCGGCGAAGAGGCCGTAGAACAGCGTCTGCACGAGTGTGGAGCGGAAGAAGTGCTCGCCCTTCGGGCCCTCGAAGCTCATGCCCAGCGCCTCTTCGAGGGCCTTGCGCGTGCTCACCCAGTTGGGCAGGTCGCGCTCCTCGGCGCGGGCGCGGGCCTCGCGCGCGTAGCTGGCGAGGAACCAGGCGAGGTCCTTGGGCGCGGCGATCTGCGCCTGGCGCAGCAGCACGCGCCGCAGGAAGTCGCTGAGGCGCTCGCCCACCTGGCGGGCAGCGTTGCTGCCCGGGTGCGCGGCGAGCGCCCAGAACTCCTGCTCGGTGGCGGCGAGGCTGAAGCTCTCGAGGCTCGCCGCCTGCCCCTCCGCGTCAAAGCCGACAAGCACGAACTCGCGGTAGGTCGTCACCAGCACCTGGCGGTACTTCTCGAGGTAGCGCAGCACCTGCTCTCCGCCGGCGACCTTGTGCGCGTCATCGCCGACCGGCTTCACCTCGATAGCGCCGCGGGCCGGCATCTGCCCCGCGAGCGGCTCGGCAGCCCCAGCGCCCTTCGGGAACTGGCTGGCCGTGAACAGCCCGCCATCGGGAATGCCGGCGCCGGCGTTCTGCAGGTTGATGAGGCAGCGGATCTTGGGCTTCAGCTTGCCGCCGACCTCGTTCAGCAGGGTCGCGAGCGCGCCGTACCCTGACGTCTCCGGGACGGCAGCCCCCGACGCCCGGATGTCGCGCAGCTCAGCGAGGTACGACTCGACCGGGTTCATAGCCTTACCATTCTAGTCGCAGCGGGTGACGCCTTTGCCGCCGACCTTCTGGCCGCGGACGACCCGAGTCGAGAGCCCGGAGTGCCTTCCATCGTGTGTCCGCCGCGACCTGTACCGTCCGCGATGCCGCGCTGCGAAGGAGCGGGTACACTTGTGCCGCCGATCCGACGCCCGGGAGGGACCTGATGACTGACTACCGGCTGCGCGCCGCCGCCCTTGACGACGAAGGGTGCGTCGCCCTGCACACCGCGACACTCGACATCCTCGAGCACACGGGCGTCGAGGTGCAGCACGACGGGGCGCTGGCGCTTCTCGCGAACGCGGGCGCCCGCGTCGAGGGCACGCGCGTCAGGATCCCCGCATCGCTCGTCGACGATGCGCTGGCCGCGGCGCCCCGGAGCATCCCGCTCACGTCCCGGTCGGGCGGCGCCGGCCTGGTCATGGAGTCCGGTCCTGTGTACTACGGCACCGGGTCCGACTGCCTGTACCTGCTCGGACCGGGCGCCCGGGAGCGCCGCCCGGTGACGCTGGCCGACGTCGAGGAGATGGCGGCGCTGCAGGAGAAGCTGCCCGCCATCGACTTCGTCATGTCGATGGCGCACCCGCACGAGCTCGACGCCGGCTTCGCCCCGGTCGCCCAGTTCGCCGCCATGCTGCGCGGCACCTCGAAGCCTCTGATCATGGTCCCCGAGGCGGCCGCCGACCTCGCCCTCTTCAAGGAGATGGCGGCGGCATGCGGCGCGGCCGACAGCTGGGCCGTGTACGCGATGCCCACCCCGCCGCTCGTCCACGGCCGGCACTCGGCGGAACGGCTGATGCTCTGCGCCGAGCTCGACGTCCCGATGGTGTACGCCACGGCGCTCCTGCAGGGCGCCACTGCGCCCGCCTCACGCGCCGGCTGCCTGCTGCTCACCAACGCCGAGATGCTCAGCGGCCTGGTGATCGCACAGCTCGCGAAGCCCGGCGCGCCCTTCGTCTACGGCGTCACGCAGGGCGCCATGAACGCGCGCACCGCGCACGTGCTCTACTGCGCGCCCGAGTCCATGGCCAACCAGCAGGCCTCAGCCGACCTCGCCCGCCACTACGGCCTGCCCACCTTCGGCTACGGCGGCTGCGCCGACTCGCTCATGCTCGACGAGCAGTGGGCGCTCGAGGCCGGCATGACGATGCTCACGGCCGCCCTCTCCGGCGTCACGCTGCTGCACGACATCGGCTACGTGGCCTCGGGAACCGCCTCCTCCTACGAGTCGGTGGTGGCGATGAGCGACGTCGTCGCCTGGGTGAAGGCGTACCTCGAGGGCGTCACCGTCGACGAGACGGCCCTGGCCGCGGCGGAGATCGCCGAGGTAGGGCCCGGCGGCACCCACCTCTCCCGCAAGTACACGCGCAAGCACTACCGCGACTACCTGACCCCGGAGCTCATCTCGCAGGACCAGTACGACGCGTGGGCGGCAGCCGGCAGCACTTCACTGCTCGACCGCGCGGCCGCCAAGACGGAGGAACTGCGGGGGAGCGAACGGGCCTACGCCCCGGCGCCGGATGCGCTACAGGAGCTGGACGCGATGGTCGCGAAAGCGCGCGAGCAGCACCAGGCCTGACGCCTGCGAGCAGCTCGAGGGGCTGCGGGTGGCCGCCGTCGTCGGCGGCGCTGCTCGAACCCGGCGAGGAGGCAGCCGCGCGCGGCGCTCAGATGAAGGCGCCGTCGAGGATGAGCCGCCGGACGGGCTCCACATCCACCGGCGGCACGTCGCCGGCGCGCAGCACGGGGACGACGTCGCGCACGCGACGGTATGCAGCCGCCGTCCCGCTGCCGAGCGGCGCTGAACCCCGGACGTCCACAGCCTGCGCCGCCACCACCAGTTCCACGGCCACCACGCCGGCGCCGGCGTCGACGAGCTCGCTGAGTCGCCGCGCCGAGAGCGGCAGGTGCGAGGCGCGGTCTTCGATGCCCTCCGCGCCGCAGGTGCTCGTGACCAGGAAGGACACCGGCTGCGCCAGCGCAGCAGCCTCGGCCGCGAGCGATTGCGCCGTGATGGCCAGGATGCTGAGACCCAGGTCCGGACCGCCCTCGGGCAGCAGCCCGGTCGGCAGCCCCGACCACGCGGTGTCGAGCAGCTTCACGCCGCGTTCGGATGCGGCCGACAGCATGGTCGCCAGCGCCACGCGGACGTAGTCCAGCGCCGCCGCGAGCCCCGCGACCTCGTAGATGGAGGACGAGAGGATGCGGCCGTCCTCTACCGAGACGAGAGGGTTGCCCTGCGCGGCGTTGAGTTCGAACGCCAGCAACTCCAAGGCATGCTCGAGGGCGCGGCGCGCCATGGCTTGGATGGGGGCCGTGCTGCGGTACGTGAGAGGATCCTGGAGATTGCGGGCGACGTCCTCGTCCCAGAGATAGCTCCCCCTGAGCAACTCACGCAGCCGCGTCAGCGTCCGCGCCAGAACCGGGTCGGGCCGAAAGCGCTCGATCGCCGGATGCAGCACCGCCAGATTGGCGGCGAAGCCCTCGAGGCAGAGGGCGCCGGCCGCGTCGGCGGCATCGACGAGCCGCGCGGCGTCCGCCAGCGCCAGAGCCGCGAGCCCGGTGCCGAAGGCGCTCGAGTTGATGAGCGCGAGCCCCTCGCCGGCGGCGAGCTCGGTGCCGCCGAAGACGCCATGGGCGATGTCGGCCATCGCCGCCAGGTCGGAGGCGCCCAGCGAGCCGCGCAGGCGCACGAACGGCCGCAGGCCGTCGTTCAGCGCCTGCGCCAGACGCTCGGCGAGCGCGGGGCGCATGCAGGTGGAGCCCCCCGCCATCTGATTCAGCAGGACGGCCATCGCCGCACGCACCACGTCCGGCGGCGCCTCCGGGCCGACGCCGGCGCGGCTCTCGGCGATCTGCCGCCGGCCGAAGCCGGCGTCGTCGCGCTCCTGCCGGACCCGCTTCTGCACGCCGAGGCCGGTGGTAAGGCCGTAGGTCGGCGTACCGGCCTCGGCTGCGTGCTCCACCAGAGCGCGGGAGCGTGCCATGCGCTCGAGCGCCTGCGGCGCGAGCGCGACCTTCGCGCCGCCGCGAGCGACCAGTTCCAGATCGGCGAGGGTCAGGTCGGCGCCGTTGAGCACCACTGTCGTCATGCCCTCAGCGCTCTCCCTTGATGACGAACCGCTTGATGCCCTCGAGCTCGAGGCCGTCCAGTCCCAGCGCGGCCAGGTCGATGCCCTCGGCCCAGTAGTCTCTCTGCAGCATGACTCCCATGATGTCGACCATAGCGCGAGTGACGGGCAGGTCGACACCCAGAGCCTGGCCGAGACGCACCATCGGGACGAAGGCGTAGATGATGTCCTCGCTGCAGACCTGCTCGAGGTAGGCGGCCGTCGCGTGCCAGTCGGCGTGCGGCGACGAGCGCAGAGCCTCGCTGATGTCGCGGCCGCTGTACAGGTACGAGCGTTTGTCGAAGTCGAACTCGCCCTCGAAGAGCTCCGAGCCAAGGTGCGTGGCCAGGCGCTCGCGCTCGGCGTCGAAGGCGTCGACGAGCCGGGCGCCGGGCACCGTCGCGTCCTGATAGAACTTGCCGCCCATGTAGCGGTCGAAGTAGTAGCCGGCGATGGGGATGGTGAGCGTGGCGTGGATCGGAGGGTTGCCGGCGGCGGCGATGTTGGTGTCGATCACCGTCCCCGCCGGGTCGTACTGCTCGTAGATCCGGTGCACGACCTCGTACACCGCGGCGCTCCGCTCGCCGGGGAAGGCGGCCACCGAGAAGTGCCGCTTGTAGCGGCCGATGTGGATGGCGTCGCCCCTCGGCTGGCAGATGTACGGCATGATGTTCGACTCGGCGAGGGTGACGTCCGGCAGCCTGCCCGCCAGGCGCACGGTCTGCCGCAGCGAGCCCCAGTAGCCGGTGTTGAACAGCACGATCTGGCCCGCGCTCAGATGCGGCGCCAGAACGTCCATGAAGGCGTCGTGGTACATGGCCGGCACGGTGATCATGACGACGTCGGCCCCGGCGACCGCCGCGGCCGCGTCGCTCGTCACCGCCGCCAGGCGCGCGAAGCCCGTCGCCCCCGCGGTGGTCTCGGAGTCGGCCGTGACCTCGATACCGGCGCGGGCACGCGGGCCGACCAGGTTGGCCTCGAGCAGCGGCAGCTCGAACAGCGTGACGGCGATGCCCTTGAGCGCGTTGTCGGCGGCGATCGCGAGACCGGCGCCGCCGGCGCCGCATACCGTGAGACGCAGTGGATTCCCCATGAGCACGCTCCCGTACAGTGGTTCGGACCGGGTCTTCGGCCCGGAATCCGCACGTGACACTATCTGTGCCGCGGCACGCGACGGGCAAGCGCAGGCCGCCGCAGTCCGAGATTCTAGAGCCTTTCCGCGATCCGGCGACTCGCCGCGCAAGGCGCGCGGCGCGGGCTCGCCCTCACTGCTCCAGCGCGGCGAGCACCTTGTCCGGTGTCAGCGGCATGTCCGAGAGAGTCGTGCCGAGCGCACGGTTGACGGCGTTGACGACCGCCGGCACCGTCGGCACGACGGAGATCTCGCCGACGCTCTTGGCGCCGTACGGGCCGTCGTCGCCCTCGTGCTCCACGAGCAGCACCTTGACGTCCGGCATGTCGGGGGCGTTCACCACATGGTATCGCTTGAATCCCCCCGGCATGACGCAGCCCGCCGCATCGAGCTCGACCTCCTCGGAGAGAGCGAATCCGATGCCCATCTGCGCCGCTCCCTGGAACTGTCCGACGACCATGGCTCGGTTGATCGCCCTGCCCACGTCGCCCACAGCGAGGAAGTCGGTGACCTTCGTGAGCCCCGTCCACGTGTCCACCTCCACTTCGGCGAACTGCGCCGAGTAGGCGCCCGGGTTGCTCGTCGCCCGGTGGGTACACTGCGCCGTGGCGTCCTCGCTCAATCGTATCCTCGCCTCCATGACCACCGCGCCGAACGAGAGGCCCTTCCCGGGATCCGCGCCATCCTCGACCCGGCCGTGGGCCACGCGCAACGCGGCCGCCGGCCGGTCCATCACCATGGCGGCCAGCTCCACCAGTCTCTGCTTGAGAGCGATCGCCGTGTCTCGGGCGGCCGCGCCGCACACGTAGGTGACGCGGCTGCCGTAGCAACCGAAGTCGAACGGGGTCAGGTCGCTGTCCGCCTCTGTGACCGACACCATCTCCGGCTCGATGCCGAGCTCCTCCGCCACGATCAGCCGCATGATCGTGACCGAGCCGCAGCCCATCTCGTGGAGGCTGGCGGTCAGCGCCACGCTGCCGTCCTCGTTCATCTTCAGCGTCATCGTGCTGAAGTCCGGGAAGGTCTTCGAGCTGATGCCGTTCTTGTGTGCCCCGCAGGCGACGCCCACTGCCCTCCGCAAGCGGCCGCGGCCCGGCTCCCGCCCCATGCGGTCGCGCCAGCCAAATGCCTCCGCACCTCTGATCAGGCAGTCACGGATGCGAGCGTCCCCGAGCGGGGTGCCCGTCAGGAGCTCGTGGTCATGGGGGTGGACGAGGTTGCGCAGGCGAAGCTCCACCGGGTCCACTCCGACGCGAGCAGCCAGCCGGTCCATGGCGATCTCCATGGGGGCGACGATGTCGACCGCGCCCCATGCCCTGCAGCCGCCCGCCACCGGCGTGGTCGTGTAGGCGACGCGGCAGTGGTGACGGTAGTGGGGGACGCGGTACAGACGCGTGAGCTTGTGCGTCATCATGTCCACGTAGTCGATGGAGCTGGTCCCGTACGCGCCGGCATCGAAGAGCGTGTCCACGTCCAGATCCCTGACCACTCCTTCGGCGTCGGCGGACAGGCGCACGGTGGACCTCGAGGCGCCCCTCACCATGGTCGAGGAGATGCACTCCTCCCGGTCGAGAGCGAGACTGACCGGCCGCCCCAGGGCCATCGCCATGAAGGCGGTCACCGGCTCGAGGATGAACTCCTGCTTGCCCCCGAACGAGCCGCCCATGGGAACCTTGATGACCCTCACCCGGCTGTACTCGAGCCCCAGCAGATCGGCGACCACCGTGCGGGCGCCGAACACGCTCTGGGTGGGGCTCCAGATGGTCAGCTTGCCGCTCTCGTCGTAGTCGGCGATGCAGCTGTGGGGCTCGAGAGCGCCGTGATGGGCGCGTGGCAACGATGCGGTCACGGCAAGCGTCACCTCGTCCGGGCCGGGCTCGGGCCGTCGCCCCGCCTCGCGTTCGAACTCGCTCAGCACGTTGCCGCCTGGATGGATAGGCGTCGCGCCGTCACGCAGTGACTCCTCCGGCGTCAGGAGGGCGGCGCGCTCCTCGTAGTCGACGCGCAGAAGGCTCACCGCCGTTGCCGCGGCGGCCGCGTCCCCCGCGACCACCGCCGCGACCCGGTCGCCGGCGAAACGCGCGATCTCAGCGAACAAGGGCTCGTCGTGTGGGCACTCCTGCCCCGGCAGTGTCCGGTAGCGGCTATACAGTTCCGTTGGGGCGTTCTCATGCGAGAAGACCGCGACCACGCCCGGCGCCGCCAGCGCCTCCGATGCATCGATCCCGATGACACGGGCGTGCGCGACCGGGCTCAGCAGCAGCTTGGCGTGCAGCATGCCGGGCAGCTTCATGTCGGTCGCGTACACGAGGGCGCCACTGACCTTGAGAGCGGCGTCGGCGATAGCGTGGTCCTTGCCGACGACTCTCAACTCATCCATGTCAGCCACTCCGCGACAGCTCCCTCAGGCCCCCGACCCGCCATCCTCACTGCCGACTCCCAGCACGTCACGGCAGTAGCGGATGCTCCGGACAAGGGCGTCCTCCTCGATGCGGATCGCCTCGTGCATGTCGTCCAGAGGGATGTCGAGGTCGGTCTCGATGATGATCCGGTCGCACGGAGCGACGTCGCGCAGCAGTTGGTAGGCGCGCTTGACGTCGATGTCGCCCTCGCCGACCGCCGCGCCCGTCAGCCGGAAGCCCCAGATCTCGAACTCGACACGGTCGTCGCGAAAGTGGTTCGTGAACGCCCTCGGCGCAAGCTTCTCGATGGCCTGCATGGGGTCCTCCATGACGTGGAACGAATTCACGGTGTCGATGCAGGCGCCGACGCTCGCGTGGTCCACCCTGTCGAGCATCCACAGGATCTCATCGGAGAACAGATCGGTGTGGTTCTCGACGGCGATACGGATGCCGCGCTCCTCGGCGGTGGGAGCGTGCTTCTTGAGCAGGTCGATCATGATCTCCATTCGAGCCACGACGTCGGGATGGAACCTGCTGCCCGACACCGGATGCGGCCGGACCATGTCCATACCGACCTTGACGATGTCCGCACCCAGCGCGTGAGCGGTATCCAGAGCCTCGCCGAGGTCGTGCTGGATCCCGATGCGACGGTGGTCCCAATCCATGGAGAAGTTGTACTCGAGGAAGAGGCCTCGCTCCTCGGCCGCAGCCCGCACCTCACGCAGGTAGGGCTCCTCGAGCGACTCCAGAACGGCATCGTCGAGATGGACGCCATCCAAGCCGAGGTCGACGATCTTGTCCAGCAACTGGACGGCGGTGCGCTGCCTCGGCCAGGGCAGCGCGAAGTCGGCCCAGCCCTGGCCCAGACCCTGCATGTTGAAACAGAACGTGTGGACTCCAAGCTGCATGCCGCCTCCTCAGTCGCATCGCGGGTCGCCTCGTCGTGAGGCTCGACCGAAACGGGTGCGGCGCGGCGCCCGTCGAGTCCCGATCCTTCGACGGGCGCGCACGCCGCTCCCTACCGTCTTCACGTACACCACCGCAGTCCGGCCGTTGCCGGACCACGCCGGGTCAGACGATGAACGCCTTGGTCAGGTCGAGGAACTCGGCGCCGTTCGCTTCGACGCCCTGCAGCTTGGAACTCATTGCACGCAGGGATTCGATCCAGTACGCGAGCACGATCGGGGTCTCGTCGGTCTGGATGGTCGCCATCTGCACGCCGATGTCGCGGCGGGCCGCCTCATCCAGCGTCGCATCGTACTCGTCGGCCAGCCTGTCGAACTCGGCGTTGCTGAAGCCGGTGTTGTTCCACACGCCGCCAGTCGTGAGCATGGGGATGAAGAACTGCGATGGGACGGCCCTGGCCGCCCAGTCGGTGATCCCGAAGGGGACGGTCAGCCACGGCGCAGTCTCGTCCTTGCCGTAGAACTGGGCCTGGCTCATCAGGTCGATCTTCACATTGATGCCGGCGGGCTTGCACATCTCCTGGATGAGCTGCGCGTACTGGGGCACCTCGAGGTAGTCCTCCGCCACGAGCGTGACGTCCAGGCCGTCCGCCTTGCCGGCATCGGCGAGCAACTGCTTCGCCTTGTCGTAGTCCTGCGCGCGTTGCTCGATGGACACCCCGATCGGATACAGAGAGCAGAAGACGTTGTCGTTGCCCACGAGGCCCTTACCCTGGAACAGGGTCTCGAGCAGAGATGGCCGGTCGAGGCAGTAGGCGATCGCCTGGCGGATGTTCTTGTCGTCGAAGGGCGCCTTGTCGACACGCATCTGCACCTCGCGCATCTGCGTCGACGGTGTGGAGACCACCTTGATGTTCGGATCTCCCATGAGGCCCTGGGATCCCTGATACGGGGTGGAGAGCTGCAGGTCTTGGCTGCCGGCCTGCAGCTGCAGCGTCTGCGCCTGCTTCTCCGCATACATGACCTCGACGGCATCGAGATACGGAAGGCCTGCCTGCCAGTAGTTCGGGTTCTTCTTGTAGGACGCGCCCTGCTTGATGTTGAACGATTCCAGCGTGAACGCACCGGTCCCGACCGGGTTCTTCTGGAAGTCGCCGGCGTAGTCCTTCGGCAGGACGAAGCAGTTGTAGTTGGTCGACGAGACGAGGTAGGGGAAGTCGACGAAGGCGCGGTCGAGTCCGAACTCGACGGTCATGTCGTCGACCTTGCGGATGCCGTCCGGCGAGAGCACGCCCTTGAAGTTGGACAGAGCCGATGAGCCGGTCGCGGGGTCGGTCAGCCGCAGGAACGTGGCCACCACATCATCGGCGGTGAACGGCTGGCCGTTGTTGAACGTGACGTTCTGGCGCAGCTTGAACGTCCACGTCTTGGCCTCTGCGTCCGGCGACCAGCTCTCGGCGAGCACGGGACGGAGGGTGAGATCGTTCTCGACCCACGCGAGATACTCGCAGACCTGCTGCACGGTCGCGATGGCGCCCGCGTCCCACATCGTAGCGGGATCGAGGCCGGAGGTCGGTGGCACCATCGTCACGCGCAGCGTACCGCCCATCGTGGGCGCCATGCTCGGCGACGCCGACGACGTGGTGACCGACTCGGAGCCGCAGGCGGAGAGCAGCGACCCCAGCGCCGTGGCAGACAGGCCCAGGACGCTCCCGCGCACGAGAAGCTGGCGCCGCGTCATGCGCCCCTTGCCGACCTGCTCGACCAGGTGCTGCCCGAGCTCTCTTTGGAGTTCATTCTGCATCATCTGCGCTTCCCCCTGATTCGTCTTCCCTGAATCTTACGGGGGAGCCGGACTTCGGCCCGGCTCCCACAGCATCCACCAACAATGGGACGACTCCGCAAGCGAGGCAACGATGTCCCAGCGCAATCCAGCATATCGGACCCTTTCGAACCTCACGATCCCTGAAGTGCGTGCGCGCGGATTACGCGCCCGTCAAGCAGAAGTCGGCGAGTTTGCGCAGGGTCATCGAGTCCAGATCGTCGGGTGGTTCGTGGGCGTCGAGCAGCTCGGTGACGCGGCGGGCGGCGACGTCGACCGCATCCGAGCCGCCCTCCGCGATCCAGCGCTCGAACGTCTCCGGCACGGGGGAGCCGGCTCTCTGCAAGTCGCGCGCGTGGCGCCGCGTATGCCCCTGGCCGAGGTACGACGCACCGGGGCCGACGGCATCGATCACGTCCTCGGCCAGCTCCTCCTCGTCGCAGTCTATCGCCCCGACCGCGTGGCGCAGCATGTCGATGAGGTCGGCGTCGAGCACGTACTTGGCCGTGGAGAGTGCATTGAACGAACTCACCATTCCGGCGGCCTGGAAGAGGAAATGCGCCCCGGCGAACACCGCCGACGAGAGACCGACCGCGGACTCGGACATGGCCCGTGCGTCCACCGCGTGGGAGTCGGTGGCGGCTGCGCCGGCCCGAACGGGCAGCCCGCAGAGGTGCGCCAGCCCCGCGGTGGCCACATTGAGTCGGGCGAACTCGGGCGCTCCGAACTGGGCGGCGCCGGTCCGCAGCGACGCCATCACGGGCAGGCCGCCGTAGACGAAGGGCGCGCCTTCGCGAGCCGCCTGCGACAGCACGAGCGTGGCCAGCACCTCCGCATGCTGCACGGCGAGCACGCCGGCCAGCGTCGCAGGCCCTGTGGTGCCTCCCATGACGCACGACGTCATGCAGACCGGCTGCCCCAGCCGTGACCAGCGCAGCAGGATGCGCGCCGTCTCCCCCGAGACTTGCAGGGGAGCCGTCGGATTCAGGATCGTCAAGGCGCGCGGCTGTCCGTGCCACGACGCGCCGAACAGGATCTCGTTGATCCGCACGGAATCCTCGGCGTCATCGTCGGTCGTCGTGACCCATTCGATGGCCTTGTCGCTTGCCGTCAGACGGACGTACGTGCCCCGCTTGGTGCGCACGTCCTCAGGCAGGTCGAGCGGCTCCATGCAGTCGCTGTTGAAGTCGATCGCCGGCAGCTGATGCCCGAGCTTGGCGGTCGCCTCGAGGTCGGCGAGGGTGCCGGGACGCATGCTGCGTCCCTCGAGAACGTACGCTGCGCCAGAGCCGGAGCCGAAGATGCGCCCGTCCGGACCGCCCAGCTTCAAGTCGAGCTCGGGGCGCCGCCCGCGCAGCACGAAGGAGGAGGGCGCAGTGGCCAGCGCCGCCTGTACCGCCCCCTCGGGGATGAACGCGCGCCGACCGTCGCACCGCGCCCCCCGCGAGCGCAGCAGCTCGACGGATTCGTCATCCTGCACCAGCACGCCGGTCCGTTCCAGCACGCGAAGGGCGCTCTGGTGGATGGCCGAGATCGACGGCTCGTCCGGCGCCCAGAGACCGGAGAGAGCGGTGAGATCGGAGAGGCGCGAGTGCATCGTCAACCCGCCGGAGTGAACCCGGCCACCAGCTCGTCGATGCGCGCCGCGGTTGCGGCGGGCAGCGGCGCCGGCTGGTGCGTCTCTAGCAGCTTGAGGGCCTTGCGGCGGGCTTTCTCCTTGAGGTCGAGCCCGCCCTCCT
>CAYTRM010000025.1:0-14174 GCA_964440225.1 uncultured Thermoleophilia bacterium
TCGGCGACGTCGGCGTCGATGGGGACCATCGGCAGGTGCCAGACGCTGGAGGAGGCCAGGGCGCCGAAGCCGCCACTGATGAGGTCGACCCCCGCCAGCGCCGCCGGCAGCACCTTCAGCCCCTTCTCGTACCCGGCCTGGATGCCGGGGTGCTGAGCATCCGTCGACAGGGCCGAGTTGTGCACAGGGAGGCCGAGGGAGTGCCCGATCTCGACCGAGGCGACGCCCATGAGCGTGTTCTCCGGACTACCGAGCGACATGGACGTGGTGCGCATGTCGAGGATGCCCGGGCCGCAGCAGGCGAGGACGGCGCTGCCGGGAGCGGCGGACTGGACGGCCGTCACCATGCCCAGGATCTCGGCCCACATCAGCGTCAACATCCCGGCCACGGTGATGGGGCCGGTGGCCCCCGACATGGGCATCGTATAGGCGAAGACCGGCGACCCGAGCGCGGCGAACTCACAGGTCACATCGAGAAGGGCGCCGTTGACCGCGAGAGGAGCGCGCACGGCGCAGAGCACGCCGAGCCGGGGGCGGCGGCGATAGCCTTCGAGGCCGCCGCCCAGGATGTCGGCGATCCGCTTCATCTCGCTCGCGTCGGTCGGGCAGTCGACGATCACCAGCGGCTTCGAGGTGTTCGTCAGGTAGGTGAAGTACTCGACCGCCTCTCGCCGCTCGACCGGCACGTCGTTGGCCGTCGCGAACGTCCACATGACGTCGATCTCCCGTGTGGCGTCCATGACCAGGGTGCCCTCCCGCACGTCCTGCAGGCTGGACGGACGCAGCTGCCCCGTGCGGAAGTCGAGCGTCTTGGCGTGGGACGCGGACGGGTTGAAGAACGGACCGTTGCGCCGGTCGAAGAGGACATCCTGCGCGGGCGTGGCTCCCGCGAAGAACAGCTCGTCGGGCAGCAGATCCACTGCTGACCGCACCATGTCGGCGGGCATGCGCGCAACGCCCGTCTCGCGGTCCACCTCCGCCCCGTGATCCGCCAATGCGTCGAGTACGCGAGCGCCCTTCATGCGCATCCCGACGCGCTCGAGTATCGTCAGAGCCGACTCGACCACGAGGTCTCTCTCGGCCGGGTCGATGCTGTTCAACCGAAGCTTCACTGGTGGCTCCTTCTCAGATTCCGGACCGCTGGTCCTCGCGGACGACCACTCCCGCCGCTCCGCCTCCGCCGATGCCCTGCACTATTGAGGGCGCGCCGCGTACCCGCCTCCCGCGCTCGCGGACGGGACACGCGCCCTACTCCTCCGCAGGCGGCGTCAGGCTCTTGCGGATGTCCTTGGAGCGCACGAGGAGATGGTGCGCTCCCGTGGCCGAGGGCACGAAGCCGTACTTCTCGAAGAAGCCGCGGGCGTGAGCGTCGTCGGCAGCGACGAGGACCGCCCGGGAGAACATCGTCGACGACGCGTGCAGGCAGCGGGCGAGCGCCTGCACCAGCATCGCCTCGCCGATGCCCTTGCCCTGCTCCGGCGCGTCGACCGCCGTGCGCCCGAGCAGGATCACGGGGATGTCGAGCGGGCCCTGGCCGGACACATGCTCGACGGTCGCGGGGGGACTCACCGTGGCTGCCTTGAGCGCGAAGTAGCCGACGACCCGGGTGCCGCGGGCCGCGACGTAGGTCTTGCCGGCCCGCCGGTCGGCGAGCGCGCGCTGCGTGAGGAATTCGTCGAGGGCGGCGGCGCCGCAGGCGAAGCCGGAGGCGTCGTCGGTCGCTGCGAGGGCCTCGAGCCGGAGCGCCGCTTCGTCGCCCTCGAAGGGGCTCCCGGCCGCGCCCGCCTCGGCGAGCGCGGGGATCGGCGTGGACTTGCCCGAGAGCTGCTCGCCGAAGGCGGCCCAGGCCTGGTCGTCCAACACGAAGCGGGGCTGGTCGGGCAGGGCCTCCTCGGGCGGGCTGACGAACCCGCCCCCGCCATCCTGCCCGACGGGACAGGCGAGCTCGCAGGCGCGGCAGTACTTGGTGACCGGGCCGGCCTCGTCGATGCCGAGGACGGCCCCATCGAGCACCTCGAAGTCGACGTCGAGCTGATCCTGCTCCTGCTTGCAGAGCGTCCGCTCGTAGCCCCCGCTGCGGAACGCGGTCCGCGGGCAGACGCGCTGGCACGGCTTGCTGCAGGCCTCACAGGGGCTGAAGCCCTCGAGGCGCGGCGTCGGCTCCAGGTCGGCGTCCATGAAGATGCCGCGCAGCCGGATGCGCGGGCCGTATGCCGGCGTGATCAGCAGGTTGTCCCGGCCGAACACGCCGAGCCCGGCGATGACCGCGGCGTCCTTGAGGAACGCCCCGCCGTACTCGATCTGGTACGGGAGCGAGTAGGCGTTCATGCCCATCTCGTCCGTCATCCAGGTGCGCAGTCGCTTGGACTGCGCGCGCAGCTCGAAGTTCCCCGGGGTGAAGGCCGGGATCTTGAGACTCCACCAGTCGAGCACCGGCTCCGACGCGGGATGCGCCAGCCCCCAGACCAGCATCGACTTGTACTCGTCCTTCCACTCCACACCCTTGTACTCCGGGTAGAAGGGGTTCTCGTCGTAGGTCGCGTAGGACGGGGCGTTCTTCAGGTCGGCGATGCGCACGATGCCGACCAGCGAGGCGCCCTCCGCCTTCGCCCTGTCCATGATCTGCTGCCTGAGCTCAGCGCTGCTCATCCGTCTCGATCCTTTCTGCGGTGAGGCCGGGCGCCCGGCCCGACCCCACACGTCCCCGGCTGCTAGCGGTTCCCGTTCAGTCTGATGAGGGCATCGGCCGCGACCGCGCCCTGGCCCTCGGCGAGGACCATGAGGGGGTTGACGTCGAGCTCCACGATGGCCGCGGGGTCCTGTTCGACCATGGCGGCGATCGCGAGGACGACGTCTGCGGCCGCGTTCAGGTCGGCCTGCGCACAGCCTCTGAATCCGTTGAGAAGCGGCGCGCACTTGAGGCCGCCCAGCGCGTCCAGGACCTGCTCCCTGGTGACCGGGAGCAGGAGGGACGCGCTGTCCTTCATGAGCTCGACGAGGATGCCGCCGCCGCCGACCACGAGGTACGGGCCGAACTGCTCGTCCTGGGCGACCCCGACGATGACCTCGGCCACGACCCCCTCGACCATGCGCTCGACGAGGAAGGACTCCGAGAGGCCCGCCATCATCGCCATGGCCGACGTCACTTCGTCGACGCTTCGCAGGTCGAGGCGCACGCCGCCCACGTCGGTCTTGTGGGCGACGCCCAGCGCCTTGATGACGACCGGGAAGCCGAGGTCCTCGGCCGCGGCGACCGCCTCCTCGGCGCTGTCGGCGACACGCGACCCGGGTACGGACACGCCGGCCTCGGCGAGCATGCGCTTCGACGCCGCTTCATCGAGCACCGTGACGGCATCGGGGTCCGCCCCGAGGGGAGCCGCCAGCAGCGGCAGGCCCGGCGGGCGCTTCCAGGCGGCGCCCACGTCCACGGCCGCCTGGACGGCCGCCACCGAGTCGTCGATGCCGGCCAGCATGGCCACGCCATCCAACATGAGGCGGTCGGCCACGGGTTCCGAGACCGTGTCGGTGAAGGTCGCGAGGACCGCGCCCTTGGTGCCGGTGGCCTTCGTCGCCCGCACGAAGCCCCGCTCCGCGCCGCCCCAGGTGGATGGGTCGCACTTGTCGGCCCTGGGGTAGTCGAGCGCGCACAGGGCGATGTCGAAGCTCTCGGCCATGAAGGCGCCGAAGATCTCCGCGTTGGCGTCGTCGTCGTCCCACGAGTACATCTGGTAGTCGAACGGGTTGGAGGCGACAACCCGCTCGTGCACGACCGCGCGGACCCCCTCCGCGACCTTCGCCGACAGCGGCGGCAGGGTGAGGCCCGGGGTCAGGGCGTCCGCGAGCAGGGTGAGGTCGCCGCCCGAGGTGCTCATGGCGCCGATCCGTCCGCCCTCGAGCGGACCCACGACGTGCAGGAGCTTCAGCGCCTCCACCAGCGCCTCCAGCGAGTCGACGCGCGCCACGCCGAGCCGGTCGAACAGCGCGCTCACGAGCACGTCGGAGCCGGCCAGCGATGCCGTATGCGACACGACCACCTGCTGCGCGACCTGCGAGCGCCCGGTCTTGACCGCGACGATGGGTTTGCCCAGCTCGCGGGCGGCCTCGGCTGCCTGCTGGAAGCCCCTCGGGTCCGGCATCGCCTCGAGGTACAGCCCGATCGCCGAGACCTCCTCGCGCTGCGCGAAGAACCTGATGGCGTCGTTCAGGTCGAACTTCAGCCGGTTTCCCAGCGAGACCATGTAGGCGATCGGCAAGCCACGCCGCTGCATGGTGATGTTGAACCCGACGTTGGAGGACATCGTGATGATGGCCACGCCGCGGTCCACCCGGCGGCCGCCCTGCTGGTCGGGCCAGAGCATCGCCCCGGTGACGTAGTTGAGCAGCCCGTAGCAGTTCGGGCCGACCAGCACCATGTCTCCGGAGGCTTCGAGCAGCTCGCGTGTGAGCTCGGAGCCTTCTTCGCCCGCCTCGGCGAAGCCCGTCGCGTAGGAGATCGCACCGCCGGCGTCCCGCGCCGCCAGGCCCCTGATGATGTCGATGGTGAGGTTGCGGTTCACGCCGACATAGGAGGCGTCGGGGCTCCCCGGCAGCGCGTCGACCGAACGGAAGACCCTGCGCCCGCAGACCTCTTCGGCCTTGGGATGGACCGGCCAGATCTCGCCTTGATAGCCCATGAGGTCGCACTGGCGGATCGCCTCCTGGGCCTGGGCTCCGCCGAAGACGGCGATCGACCGTGGGTTGAGCAGACGCTCGAAGCGCGCCGGGTCGACCTTCACCGCATCCATCTCAACCTCCGTTGTCACGGGTTCTCGTCGTGTCCATCGTCACGCGGGTGCGGGAGCAGCGGCAGCCGCGGCGTGCGTGCTCGTCACAGTCTCAAGGCGCCGTCGACGGGGATGACCCGCCCGTTCACGTAGTCGTTCTCGAGGGCGAAGCGCACGGCGTGCGACACCTCGGCCGGCTCTGCCATCCTGCGCAGAGGTATGGCAGACGTGAGGCGTTCGCGCGCCTCCTCCGGCATCGACTTGGCCATGTCCGTGGCCGTGAGACCGGGGGCGACGGCGACGGCGCGGATGCCATACCGCGCGAGCTCCATCGCCCATGTCCTCGTCATGGCCACGACACCCGCCTTCGCGGCGCTGTAGTTCGTCTGGCCGACGTTGCCCTTCCAGGACAGCGACGAGATGGACACGATGGCGCCGCCGGTGCCTTGGGAGACCATGTGAAAGGCGGCCTCGCGCGCGCACAGGAACACGCCGGTCAGGTCGACGTCGATCACCGCCTGCCAGTGAGACAGCGGGAGCTTCCGCACCTCGTCGCCGGTCTTCCTGACGAGAAGACCGTCGCGGTTGAGGCCGGCGTTGTTCACGACCGCGTCGATGCCGCCCGCCTCCGCGACGAAGGCCGCGAACAGCCGCTCGACGCTCGCCTCGTCGCTGACGTCCGCCGGCATCGTCCACACGCGCAGGCCGCCGTCCTCAGCCTCGGCCCGGAGGTCGTCCAGAGCCCCCGCGTCGACATCGCAGACTCCGACGCGGGCTCCGGCGCCGGCCAGGTCGAACGCGAACGTGCGGCCGAGGCCGCGCGCGCCGCCGGTGACGATGATGCGTGCTCCCGCGATCTTCACGATCCACTCCTCCCTCCAGCGCCCGCTCGAGCGCACCACGCGGTCGCGCGATGCGCTCGGGCGGGCGGATCCAGGCCGGCCGTCACGCCGGCGGGCGCCTCACGCAGGGGTGACGACCGAGTCGCGGCCGAGCGAGAAAGCTCTCTCGTTGACGGCGAAGATCTTGGCGGGCACGGCCTTCTCCAGACCGCGCCGCCACGACTCGGCGGTGAATGGCAGCACGGTGCTCGCCGCGCCCATCAGGGCGACGTTCACGGCGCGGATGGTGCCCGCCTCGCGCGCCAGGCCTTCGGCGTCGACGGCGAGAAGCCGGATGCCGCGCGACTCCGCGGCCGCGGCCAGATCGTCCGGGTACGGCTGCTCGCGACGCAGGACGCTGCCCGGCAGGATGCGCGTCGTGGCGGCGCAGACCAGCGTGCCGCCGTTGTGAAGCATCTCCAGGCCGCGGAAGCCCTCGAGCTTCTCCGTGGCGATCACGAAGTCCGGACGACGGAGGACGGGCGAATAGACCTTGCGGCCGAAGCGTACGGTGCTGACCACACTGCCCCCGCGCTGAGCCATGCCGTGCACCTCGCTGGCCTTGACCTCGAGGCCCTCAGCGGACGCGGTCTCGGCGAGGATGGCCGCCGCGAGGAGGATCCCCTGTCCGCCGACGCCGATGAGCGCGACCGTCGTGGTGTCGGTAAGGGTGCTCACGATGCCTCCTCTCCGAGGCTGAGGGTCAACGCGCCGCGCTTGCAGACCTCGACGCACAGGCCGCAGCCCGTGCAGGCGTCGGTGACGCCGACGGTGTCCTCCCCCGGCGCGATGGCCGGACAGCCGATGGCGAGACAGAGACCGCAGAGGTTGCAGCGTTCTTCGTCGACGAGGACCGTGCCGTTCTTCTCGCGGACGAGGAGCGCGCAAGGAGCCTGGGCGACGATCACGCCGAGACCCGGCGTCGCCACCTCCGTCTTGATGGCGCCCACGATGGCTTGGTAGTCCTTGGCGTCGATGGTGGTACAGCGAACGTGGATGCCGTCGCACAGTTCCTGGATGCTGATCGCGGGGCCCTCGGTGAGATCGGGCCGCACTCCGCTGCCCGGGTTCCCCTGATGGCCCGTCATGGCCGTGGTGCGGTTGTCGAGGATCATGACGAGCCCGTCGGCCGCGTTGTAAGAAGCGCTGATGAGAGACGTGATCCCGGAGTGGAAGAAGGTGGAGTCGCCGATGACCGCCGCGGACGCCTTGCGCCCGAGCGCCTCGTTGAAGCCGGCCATCATGCCGATGCTGGCGCCCATGCAGAGTGAGCTGTCCAGGGCGTTCAGCGGCGGGTCGGCTCCGAGCATGTAGCAGCCGATGTCGCCCATGGCTGCGAGCTTGTGACGCTTGAGGGCCGTGAAGACGGAGCGGTGCCTGCAGCCCGGGCACAGCACCGGCGGTCGCACCGGCAGGTCCGACTCGGGAGCCGGATCGCTCAACCGCGGGGCCGGCGGGAACACCGGGCTCCGGCCCTGGGGCGGATCGGCCTCGAGGTAGGGCTCGAGCGCCGCGGTCACGATGTCGGGGTCGAGCTCGCCGTCGGCCGGGATGGCCTCCTTGCCGATCACCGGCAGGCCGAGCATGCGCACGTGGTCCTCGATGAACGGGTCGAGCTCCTCGACGACGAACACCCGTGAGACGCGCTCGTAGAGCTCGGCGATCTTGCGGTACGGGAGCGGGTACGACAGGCCGAGCTTGAGGTGCCACGCCGTCGGAAAGGCCTCACGCGCGTACTCGTAGACGACGCCGGAGCTGATGATGCCGACGTCGGCGGTCCCCTCGCAGAGCACGTTGAGCGGGCTCACCTCGGCGCGCTGGCGCAACCGCTGCAGGCGCTCGATGATGAATCTCGTGCGGAGTCGCGCCCACTGCGGCACCATGAGGTGCTTGGTGATGTCTTTGACGTACTCGATGGACGCCGGCTCGATGCGCTCGCGCTGCACGACCTGACCGCGACCGTGCGACAGCTTGGTGGTCGAGCGCAGGAGCACCGGCGTGTCGAACTCCTCCGAGAGCGCGAACGCCTCTGCGACGAAGTCGTAGGCCTCCTGACTGTCCGAAGGCTCGAGCATCGGGATCTTGGCGAACCTCGCGTACTGACGGCTGTCCTGCTCGTTCTGAGACGAGTTCATGCCGGGGTCGTCCGAGCTGACGATGACCAGCCCGCCGTTCACGCCCGTCTCCGTGAGAGTGAGCAGCGGGTCGGCGGCGACGTTGAGACCGACGTGCTTCATCGCGACGAGAGTGCGCACGCCGGCCCGGGAGCACCCGACCGCCGTCTCGAGCGCGACCTTCTCGTTCACGCACCACTCGGCGTGGACGCCGTCAAGGCCGGCGGCGGTCTCGATGATCTCGGTGGACGGGGTACCCGGGTACGCGTACGCGAAGCCGGCGCCGGCACGCGCGGCGCCGTAGGCGATGGCTTCGTTGCCCATGAGGAAGAGTGTGGGATCCATGGTTGCCACCTTGGCCGTATGATTTGCGAACAGAATCATTACCGGCAGGATGTACTCCTGCCTTGCTGCAACAGGATAGGACATACTGCGGGCCCATGGCAACACACCGAAGCATCTTCGTCATGAGCAGCCCCGCACCGGCGCCACGCCGGACCGCCGGCGCACACGAGAGACGGCGAGGTCACCTCGCGTACCTCTCGCGCAAGGCCTTCTTGTCGAGCTTGCCGACGCTCGTCCGGGCGAGCTCGGACACGAACACGATCCGATCCGGGACCGCGTACTTGGAGATGACCCCGCGCGCGGCGTGGTCGAGCACGGATCCGAGGATGGCGCCGGCGTCGTCGGGCGCGCCCTCCCGCAGGACGACCAGCGCGAGGGGTCGCTCGCCCCACTTCTCATCCGCTACGCCGATGACGGCGACCTCGCTCACCGCCGGGTGCCCGCCGATGATGTCCTCGAGATCGAGCGAGGAGATCCACTCGCCGCCCGTCTTGATCACGTCCTTGATGCGGTCGGAGATCTGCAGATAGCCCAGTCCGTCGATGGACCCGATGTCACCGGTGTGCAGATAGCCCCCCGCCCACAGGGCCGCCGAGCTCGGATCGTCCTTGAGATACGCCATGGTGGCCCAAGGAGCCCGGAGGACGATCTCTCCGGTGGCCCTGCCGTCGTGAGACACGTCCCGCATCTCGGCGTCGACGATCCGCAGGTCGACCAGCGGGTTGGGCCGGCCGGCCCTGCAGCGGAGCTCCAGCTCGCGCTCCTCGTCCAGGCCGTCTGCGCCGGGCGGGAGCTGAGCGCTCATGATGAACGGGCAGGTCTCGCTGAGCCCGTAGCCGCCGAAGATGTCGATCCCTCTGGCCAGGGCCTCTTTGCACAGCGCCCTGGGCAGCGGCCCCCCGCCGACGATGACCTTCCAGCCGGAGAGGTCCGCGTGTTCCATCGAGGGGCTGCCCAGAAGCATGAACATGATGGTGGCCACGCAGTGGGAGAAGGTCACCTTCTCCTTCTGGATCAGGCCGATCAGGCCGGCCGGGTCGTAGCGGCCCGGGTAGACCTGTTTCACGCCCATGAGGGTCGCCATGTACGGGTAGCCCCATGCGTGAGCGTGGAACATGGGCGTGATCGGCATGTAGACGTCGTCCCGGTGGAATCCGCCCTGCCCCGGCGAGACGGCCATGGCGGAGAGACCGGCGAGGGTGTGCAGCACCAGCTGCCGGTGACTGTAGGAGACCCCCTTGGGCGACCCTGTCGTGCCGGTGGTGTAGAAGGTCGTGGCGCAGGTGTCCTCGTCGAGCTCCGGGAAGTCGTACGACTCGTCGCTGCGCCGGAGCAGCTCCTCGTACTCGGCCGCGAGCGGCAGGCTCGTCGCCGGCGGCTCGTCCATGTCGCTGAGGAGGACGAACCGCTTGACCGTGGTCAGACGGTCGCCGATCTCCTCGAGGACCGGGAGGAACTCGGCGTTCACGAGGAGCACGTCGTCCCCGGCATGCTCGATGGTGTAGAGGATCTGCTCCGGCGAGAGCCGCACGTTCACGGTGTGCAGGACCGCCCCCATCATGGGCACGGCCAGGAAGCACTCCAGGTACCGGTGGCTGTCCCAGTCCATGACGCCCACGGTGTCGCCGGGCCGGACGCCCAGGCTCAGCAGGCCGTTCGCAAGCCTGCCGATGCGGGCGAACAGGTCGCCGTACGTGTGGCGGACCCGGTCGCGATACACGATCTCCTGCTCGAGCGCGAAGGCGCGCGGGGTGTGCAGCAGGTGCTTGATCAGTAGCGGGTAGCCGTAGGCGGAGGGCGTCCTATCGATGAGCCTGGCAGGCATGTCGAGCCTCCTGTCGGTCGGTGGACGAGACTCAGAGGAGCTCGAGCGCCGTCGCGATCGAGACCCCGCCCCCGCCGCACAAGGTGGCAAGGCCGAGCGTCTTGCCGCGCTGGCGCATGGCGTGCAGCAGCGTGACCATGAGCCGGCAGCCCGTGGAGCCAACCGGGTGCCCCAAGCCGATCCCGGAGCCGTTGACGTTGGTGATCTCCCTGTCCAGGCGGAGGTCCCTCTCGCAGGCCAGGTACTGTGACGCGAAGGCTTCGTGGACCTCGAGCAGCTCGAAGTCCGCGAGGCCAAGCCCCGACCGTCGCTCCAGGTCGCGGACCGCCGGGATCGGACTGAGCCCCATCACGGAGGGCTCGCAGCCGCCGTAGCCGACGCCGCGGATGCACGCGAGCGGCCGTACCCCGAGCCGGCGCGCCGTCTCCGCCGACATGATGACCACGGCGCTCGCGCCGTCGTTGATCCCCGAGGAGTTGCCCGCCGTGACCTTGCCGATGTCGGGCATGAAGGCGGGCCGCAACGCGGCGAGGTCGTCCATCGTGAGTCCGGGACGGAAGTGCTCGTCCCGGTCGAAGACGACGGGTGGCCTGCCGCGCTTCTGCGGGATCTCGACCGGCACGATCTCGTCGCTGAAGTCGCCCTCCCGGGTGGCCCGTTCCACGTTGTGATGGCTGCGAAGGGCGACCTCGTCCATCTCCTCGCGAGATAGTCCGTACCGTTCCGCGACGAGCTCCGCGGTGTGGCCCATCACGTAGGGCTGGCCCTGGAGACGGGCGTGGACGGGACGGTCCTGTCCGGAGTCGTCCGGAGGACACGGATGGTAGCGGGACCCGCAGTAGAGACCTTCGATGACCTGGTCGTCGATGGTCTGGTTCTGAAGCCGGGCGCCCCAGCGCGCCGTCGGGATCGCGTAAGGGACTCCCGACATGACCTCGACCCCGCCGGCCACGATGACGTCGGCAAGGCCCGCCTTGATCATGGCCATGCCCGAGACCACGGCCTCCATGGCGGAGACGCAGACGCGGTCCATCGACACGGCGCTCACGGTGACCGGGATGCCCGCCTCGATCGCCGCGGAGCGAGCCACGCTCTTCGTGAGATACGGCTCGAAACAGCTGCCGAGCCGAACGTCGTCGACGACCTCCGGCTCGATCCCCGCGCGGGCCACGGCCTCTCGGATGACGATCGCGGCGAGTGCGTACGGCGGCACGTCCTTGAGTGAGCCTCCGAACGCACCGATCGCCGAGCGGCAGGCGGACGCGACTACGACATCATCCATGGGCACCTCTCTCCACCTCGGGGCCGGGTGGCCGCGAACAAGCGGCCCGCGGAGGATGCGGACCGCCCGCATGATAGCCGGAGCATCTCCTGTCGGTCAATCAATTTGCCGCCGTATGTGCTGCAATAGTGTCACTCAGTGGAGGTTCTCCGTACATGACCTCGTTCGTCGGAAAACCCTTCGGTGGAAGATGACTCCGTCATGCCGCCGTCAGATGAACTCCGTGTGGCCGTCGACGCCGATCGCCTGCCCTGAGATGCGCGCCCCCTGCTCCGAGCAGAGGAAGAGGATCATCGCGGCGACGTCGTCGGCCGTGACGAACGTGCGCAGCGAGCAGCCGCGCACCCACTGCTCGCGAAGGTCCTCGCAGGTGATGCCCTTCTCGTCGGCCTCGAGGCTCATCACCCGCTCGAGCCGCTCGCCGACGACGCTGCCGGGGCAGAGGGCGTTGGCCCTCACGCCGAACGGGCCCATCTCCATGGCCACCGTCTTCATCAGGCCGATCAGCCCCCACTTGCTCGCCACGTACGGCGCCCTGGTCGGGCCCCCGAACACCCCGTAGTGCGACGACATGATGACGACCGACCCGGAGCGCTGCTCCTTGAAGACCGGGGCGGCTCGGCGCGTGCACAGGAACGCCCCCGTGAGGTCCACGTCGAGAGTACGCTGCCAGTCGGCGAGCGACACGTTCTCGATGCTGGCCACCGGGCCGCCGATGCCGGCGTTGTTGACCAGGACGTCGAGCCCCCCCAGATGCGTCCGCGCCTCCTCGAAGAGACGATCGACGTCGGCCTCAACAGCGACGTCGGCGACGGTCGCCCCGGCGCGCGGCTCGGCCCCCCGCAGCGCCGCCACGGCCGCGGGATCCACGTCGCAGGTGAAGACCGAGGCGCCGGAGTCGAGAAACCGCTTGACGATCACGTTGCCGATCCCGCTACCCCCTGCCGTCACGATCACCCGTGCGCCGGCCAGGCCTGTCAACTGCATCACGCACCATCCTTCGGGTCGGCGACTGAGACAGGCTCAGCCGTTCGCGGGGGTTCATTGTACTTCGGACGCGGGAACGTCAAGCGCCGGGCGAACGGGCGGCTTCGCCTCGACCCCGCGCCACCGAGTGTGCCATATACTCCGCGGGTCCGGCGAGCTCCTCGGTCTGGAGCCGGTCGCCGGATCCTCGACGAAGGAGTCCGCATGGATGCTGCCCCGCCGACGAGCGGAGCGGCGGCCCCCCACGGCCGCGACCTCAGCCCGCTCTTCGATCCCCTCTCGATCGCCGTCGTGGGCGCCTCGGACGACGCGTCGAAGTGGGGCGGCGACCTGGCCGCGAGACTGCTTCGCTCACCGGCAGGACGCCGCATCCACCTGGTGAACCGCAAGGGCGGCATGGTCCAGGGCGCCCGGTCCCACACGTCACTGAGGGACATCGGCTCGCAGGTCGACCTGGTCTTCCTCGCCGTGCCTGCGGTCGGCTTCGAAGAGGCCGTGGACGACGCGCTCGGGATCGGGGCAAAGGCCATCGTCGTCGTCACCGCCGGCCTCGGAGAGCTCGGGGGGGAAGGTCGCGACCGCCAGCGGGCCGCGGTCCGGCGCGTCCGCGCCTGCGGTGGGCTGCTCGTCGGGCCCAACTGCCCCGGCGTGGCCGACACGACCACCGGGCTGCAGGCGGTCGCCCTGCTGGACATCCCCCCCGGCTCGATCGCCTTCGTCAGCCAGAGTGGCGGGGTCGGCGACGAGGTCGTCACCAGGGCGCTTGACCACGGCCAAGGCTTCACGCGCTTCGTGACCCTCGGCAACCAGGCCGACGTGGGGATCGCGGACGTCCTGTGGTCGCTCGTCGACCACGGACCGACCCGCCTGGTCGCGCTGTACGCGGAGGACCTTCGGGGCGGCCGTCGCCTGGCGGCCGCGGCCGCCGCGTGCACCAAGGCCGGCAAGCCGGTCATCATGCTGACGCCCGGAAGGACGGAGGCCAGCTCCAGAGCGGCGCGCTCGCACACGGGGGCGCTCACCAGCGACGCGTCGGTCGTCGACGCGGTCTGCGCTGCGGTGGGAGCAGTGAGGGTGGACACGCCGGATGAACTGGTCGAGCTCGCCGTCGGCATGCTCGCCGGTCGCCGCCCCCGCGGCGCGGCACTCGCCATCACCAGCGACGGCGGCGGTCACAGCGCGATCGCCGCCGACGTGGCGACGGCCGCGGGTCTCACCGTCCCCCGGTTCTCCGAGGCACTGCGCGCTCGCCTCGCCGACCTCCTGCCCGTCAACGCGGCCCTGGACAACCCGGTCGATTTCGCGATCGCCTCGGTCGACCCGTCGGCGCACGCCACCGTCGGGCGCTGCGTGCTCGAGTCGGGCGAGGTCGACGCCCTGCTGGTGACCGGTGAGTTCGGGTACTGGGGAGCCCGCTTCCCCGAGCTCATCGGACCGGGCGACCAGGAGATCCAGGCGGCCCGCGACCTCGGCGCGCTCGCCCGGGACACGGGAGTACCGGTGGTCGTCTCGACCGTCAACAAAGGGCGGTCTCCGGCCGTCGAGACGCTGCTGGCCGAGGGAGTGCCCGTGTACCGCGAGATCGGCGCGGCCGCTCGCGTCCTGGCGGGGCTGGCGCGTGCCGGCACCACGGAGCCGTGTGGCCTGCCGGACCTCCCGGAGCCCTCCGGCGATCCCGTCACGGACGACGGCTACTGGGCCGCTCGCGAGGCGCTCTCCGCACGCGGCATCCCCTTCATGCCGGCACGCCTCGCGCACGACGGCGAGACGGCTCTGGCCGCGGCCCGCGACCTCGGCTTCCCGGTCGCCGTCAAGGCGACGGGCCTTCTCCACAAGAGCGACGCCGGCGGCGTCGTGCTCGACCTCGCCGACTCGCCGGAGCTGCTCGCCGCGGTCCGGGGGCTGCACGAGCGACTCGGCTCGCGCGTGCTCTCCGTCGAGCGCATGGCGCCCCGGGGACAGGGCGTCGAGCTCATC
>CAYTRM010000026.1:0-13934 GCA_964440225.1 uncultured Thermoleophilia bacterium
AAGGCGATCATGGCGGCGGTGATCGCCTGAGGCGAGACTCGCCCCGGTCCGGCAACGTCCGGGGACCGGTCAGATCCAGCTCGGGAACCAGGTGATCCGCGAGAAGTACTCCGGGGTGATCGGCAGGGCGAGTACGACGGGGATGAACGCCACCACGATCCCGACGACGGCGCCGGCGACGGCCAGCGCGATCCACGGTCTCCGGGGCTTCAGCCGCGGAGAGGTGAGCGCGACGACGATGCCCAGCGCGACGAGGACTCCCACGCTCACGCCGATCCAGCCCATGGCGTCACCGGCTCGCCGCGGCAGCGTCCAGAACAGCCAGCCGGCGAGCTGGCCCACGGGCTGCCACAGGAGGGCGGTGGCGAGCGCCGCCCCGGCGAGAGCGAGCCAGCCACGGCGCGGCACGACGCCGCCGGCGAACAGGCAGAGCGCCGACGCCACCAGGATCGCGAGGAACGGCGCCACCGGCGTCATGTAGTAGAGAAAGGACGTGCGCGTGGTCGCGAACCACGGGAAGTAGAGCACGACCACGAGCGCCGCGGCGGGCAGCAAGGCCGTGGATCGCCGCGCGACCGCCAGGACCGCCGCCGCGATGAGGGAGAGCGTGGCCAGCCACCACAGGAAGGGATTGCCGATCGCGACGACGCCGCGGTACACGTCCTGCCCGTCGAAGTAGTACCAGACCGGCCGGTAGTCGACGATCCAGGTGGGGGCGAGTGAGGCGTACGCGTGCTCGGCCTCGAGATTGAAGTTGAACTGGACCATCTGACGGTGCAGTTCCCACCAGTCGGCGGTCGTGTGGCCGCTCGCAAAGTACTGCACGTAGCTCAAGAGGTAGATCGCCGTGGGCAGCGCTACCAGGGCGGCTGCCAGCGCGAGCCAACGGCGCCCCACCGCCGCCGGCGCCGGGATGGGATGGGCGGCGACGGTCTCGCCCGGGTCGTCGTGGTGGAGCGGGACGTCGCCGGCCGGGATGGCGTCGTCGCCGGCGGACGCGGGTTCGGGAGGCGTCGCCGCGGTGGTCGCAGCGGCCGGGCGCGCCCGGCGTCGCTCCGCGATCCACGCGGCGAGGATGATGAGCGCCGCCGCGACCAGGGCGAGCGCCCCCGACCACTTGGTCGCGAGCGCCATGCCGCCGGCGGCCCCGCAGGCGAAGAGCCACGGGGTCCGCCACCCGTCCTGCACGTAGCGCAGGGCGAAGAGGACGCAGAGGCCCGTCCAGGCGGCGATGAAGATGTCGAGCGTGGCGATGCGCGACTGCGCGATGCCGAGGGGATCCGCCGCCGCGAGAAGGAGCGCGATGAGCGCCCAGGGCGGCGACAGGCCGAGCCGCCGCGCGAGCGGGTACACGCAGCCGAGGAGCACCATGCCGGCGATGACGGCCGGCAGTCGCCAGCCGAAGGCGCGATCGCCGAACAGCCTCACGCCGGCGGCGATCGCGAACTTGCCCATCTCCGGGTGCGGCCACGAGACCTCGTCTCCGGCCTCCCAGCGCAACGGGGGCTGCGGCCCGACGCGGCCGTCGACGATCGCCTTGGCGTCCTTGGCGTAGTACACCTCGTCGAACATGTAGTCCGCGGGCGTGCCGAGCTGCCACAGGCGCACACCCGTGGACACCAGCAGGATGAGCGCGACGGCGAGCGCGACGCGGTGCCGGCGGGCCGGATCTGCTATGGGGCGGGGACGAGCAAACATCGGCGTGAGGACCTCTTCAGGAAACTCGTCGGTGCGCCGACAGTATAGTGAATCTGCGGGCAGGCAGGAGGTCACCCGTGCGTAAAGCGCTTGTAGCGTCGTTGTGTCTCGGCTTGGCGGTGGTCGCGTGTGCGGCCACGGCCGGCGTCGCCGCGGGCGGCGTCGTCACCAGATCGAGCGAGCGTCAGCGGCTGCCCGGGCTGACGGAGCGCACGATCTGGAGTCAGAACCAGGTCTTCGTGTACCGGCTGCCCCAGAACGTGACGCACACCGGCGACATCCACGTCGAGCTCACCTACACGCCGATGGACAACGACTGCTTCATCTACCTGCTCGGCCCCGTCGCCGAGGGATCCAGCGAGTGGCGGGTCTGCCCGGGGACGTACAGGCAGGGGTTCCTCTCGCTCTGGCCGGGCCGCGAGGTCATCGACTACGCCGTCCCCGAGGTGCTGAACGACGATCCGGTCGACGAGGGGGTGCGCGGCGACACCTACTACGTGGTGGTGCAGGCGGCGAACGCGACCTCCCGGTTCCGGCTCTCGGGCTACACGCCGCGCGCCGCTCCCGGCAGTCTCGACACGACCGGGGACGAGTCGTTCACGCGCGCGTCGTGGCGGACGCCGGCAAAGGCTCGCGCCTGGCGGACGGTCCGCGGCGCGCCCTACGGAGGCGCCTTCGACATCGTGCCGACGTCGCAGGGCAGGGTGGAGTGCCGGCTCGAGTATCCCGCGGATCCCGTCACGCGCACGGTCGCTCCGGCGACGGGCTCCCTGCCGGCGGCCTTCGAGCAGTACGTGTACCCGACGCGCTGGGAGGACGAATCCGGGGAACTGCCCGTCGATCAGCCTGTGGAGTACTCGCACTGGGACCTCTACGGGCTGAACCGGCACGCGGCCGCCCCGCTGGCCGGTGACGACTGGTACGGCCTGCAGGGCGCCTTCACGGCGCAGACGGCAGGCCCCTGGAAGCCGGGGCGCCCGTATCACTACGTCCCCGTCCTCTGGCTGGCGTCGTCGCAGCCGTACGCCGTGGCGCCCGGGGCGCCGGCGCCCCCGGCGACGGGGCTGCGCACGGTGGGCTACAAGGCGACGCTGCTGATCCCCCAGAACCTGCGGCTGTCGCGCGCGCCGAAGCGCGTGCGCCGCGGCGCGAGAGCCACGCTCAGGGGCACCCTCGCCCTGCCGGTCGCCGCGTCTCCGGACGCGGCCGTCGCCTGGGCGCCACCGGGTACGCGCGTCTGGATCCAGAAGAAGGCAGGCGCCCGCTGGGTGACCGCCAAGCGCGTGCGGGTCGGCGCCAACGGCGCCTGGAAGGTCGTCCTCAGCGTACGGGGTACCACCCGGTGGCGGGCCTTCTGGCCCGGGTCCGGCGAGGTCGGGCCGGAGTCTTCCCTGGTCAAGAAGACGACCGTGCGGGGGCGCTGACGCCGGACGCGCAGCCGCCTTCTCGACGCGACTCTCGGGCCGCTGCGGTGAGATCGCTCCGGGCGCTATCGGCCGTGTCCAGCCAGAAAGCCCTCGTCCTCAAGCCGCCTTCATGGTACGGTTCCTCGCATCCCTGCGTGAGGCGATGGGATTTACTCTTCTGCTCGGGGCAGCGGTCTCCCTCGGCCACGCATGGGAGTGGGGATTCATCAACCTTGACGTCAATGGGGGAGAGGCATGCTACATGAGCCTGCAGCAGTCCACGGCATAGACAAGGCGGCGGCCTACAAACAGCGCCTCGGGCTCAAGATGCTCGCCGTCTACGCCACGGTCTATGTCTTGTTCGTGATGGTCAACGTCCTGTGGCCCCGCTCCATGGGCTGGATCGTGGTCGCGGGTCTCAACCTGGCGATCGTTTGGGGCCTCTTCCTGATCGTTCTGGCCCTTGTCCTGGCGCTCATCTACAACCGCGCCTGCACCAGGCACGAGAAGACCTTCGAGCGCGAAGAGCAGGCCAACGATGGCTGAGGTCAATGCGCTGGCCGTCGTCATCTTCTTCGCGATGGTCGGCCTGGTCCTCGGGATCTCCTTCTACACTGCTCGCCGCGCCCGCTCGGAGTCCGGATACTACGCGGCCGGCGGCCAGATCCACTGGGGTGTCAACGGCATCGCCTTTGCCGGTGACTATCTCTCCGCGGCCTCCTTTCTCGGTATCTGCGGGCTCATCGCGGTCTCGGGCTACGATGGCTTCCTCTACTCCATCGGCTACCTCGCCGGGTGGGTGCTGGCGCTCTTCGTCGTCGCGGAGCCGCTCAGGCGCCTCGGCCGCTACACGTTCACCGATGCGCTCGACGCCAAGTTCAACAAGCGAAGCCTCAAGCTCTTCGCCGCCATCGCCACGCTTGTCGTATCCGTCTTCTACCTGATCCCCCAGATGGTCGGCGCCGGCGTGCTCATCACTCCTCTGCTCGGCTTCCCGCACTGGGTCGGCGTGGTGCTCGTCGGCGTCATCGTCATCACCATCGTGGCCACAGCGGGCATGGCGTCCACGACCTACGTGCAGTTCATCAAGGGCAGTCTGCTGATCGCCTTCGTCCTCATCATCGTGGTGGCGCTCTGCTACCGCGGTCTGACCACCACGCCGGATCAAGGCGGCAAGGTCCCGTTTTACGAGTACAAGACGCTCGCCGCGTCCGAGGTCGGCGGCAAGATCGTGCCGGACGACCCCGCCTACGAGGCGCTCCAGACGCAAGAGGTGCCGGTCAAGTCCGGACCCGCCCTGGTGTTCGTGCAACTGGAGAACGACGGGACTGCGACATGGTGGAAGGCCGCGACCGATGACGCCGGGGTCGCGCTCAAGGAGACGCAGCAGCAGGTGATCCGGGCGGATGGCAGCACGTGGGTGAACGGCGCGCCCGAGACGAAGGACAACCAGCTTCGGCTCGTGAGCAACATGAGTGAGATCGCCGGCAAGACCGGCGAGGCCGCCGAGACGGGACCCCTCGATCCCATCAGCTATCTCAGCAGCATCGGCGACTCGGAGAGCACCGTGCAGCTCTGGAGCACCGCGACCTTCGAGGACGGATCGGACCAGGTGTCCGTGTTCTATCCGGTCGCAACGCCGGGCAGCAGTGTCGTCAAGCCGGGTCTGACCCTCGACCTCGAGGGCAGCGTGACGCAGAGGCTCGACTTCATCTCCCTCATGCTCGCGCTCTTCCTCGGGACGGCTGCGCTCCCGCACATCCTCATCCGCTACTACACCGTCCCCAGTCAGCGTGCGGCGCGGAAGTCGACGGTCGTCGCCATCGCCGCGATCGGCTCCTTCTACATCCTGACCCTGTTCCTCGGGCTCGGGGCGATGACAAGCGCGACCGTCAACGTGCTGGACAACAACATGTCGGCGCCGTTGCTCGCGGAGTCGTTCGGCACCGTCTTGTTCGCCATCATCTCGGCGATCGCGTTCGCGACGGTGCTCGGCACGGTGAGCGGTCTCATCATCGCCGCCTCCGGCGCCGTCGCTCATGACCTGCTGGACCGCTTCGGAGGGCTGGTCAAGAACGAGAAGCAGAAGGTCCTCGCCGGCAAGGCGGCGGCTTTCGCGGTCGGCGCCGTCGCCATCGTCCTCGGCATCGTCTTCGAGGGAGTCAACGTCTCGTTCCTGGTCGGCCTTGCCTTCGCGGTCGCCGCTTCCGCGAACCTGCCGTGCATCATCATGATGCTGTTCTGGAAGCGCACCACGTCCAAGGGCATGGTGGCGTCCATCATCGTGGGTACCGTCGCGGCGGTGGCGATCATCGCGCTCTCTCCGACCGCCTGGGAGCTCTACGGCCTGGATCCCCTCAATGCCCCGATCCCGCTCAAGAACCCGGGCATCATCTCCATTCCGCTCAGCTTCCTCGTGATCTACCTCGTGTCACGGTTCACGAAGCCGGACATGCTCGCGGAGCATGCCGGGACGGTCCCGGCGAAGCCGAGCCCGAAGCCCAAGGTGGCGACCGAGGTCGGCGGAGCGGAGTAGACCGGATCGTATCCGGGGAGAGCGGCACTGCGACGCTCTCCCCGGTCGGGCGGCTCAGCACATGCCGACAGACGAACGGCGCCCCGGTCGTGTCACGCGAGGACACGACCGGGGCGCCGTCGTCTTGACGATCGACCGTCCTGACGGGGAAGGGCTTCTAGAAGACTTCCCTGGTCGGCAGTGGCATACCGGTGTAGCCGAGAGCCAGGTAGTACACGGCTCGATCGAAGAACTGGCCCAGGTCGCGGTTGAGGTCCACCGCGCGCTGCAGGTCCATGGCCGATTCCCACACGCCGTGCTGGCGGGCCGACATCCAGACTTCGCGCTTCAGCAGCAGGATCGCGCTGATCAGCTCGGGGAGGGGCAGTGCCATCTCGGCCCGCTTCTGTCCGAGGTCGTGGAAGAAGCGCCCGACGTCGGCCTCCGTCGTACGGCCGGCGAACTGCTCGTCCACCTGCGCGAGCGCGAACTCGCCCGAGCGCTCCAGCTCTGCATCCGTGATCGCCCCGTACGAGGGCGTCTGCGGGTTGCTGCGGAGGTCGGCGATCCACATGGTCGCGATCTCTTCTCCGTGCTCCTCGACGAAGGCCTTGGGAAGGTGGCTGATCGGACCGAGCGGCAGGACCACCCGGCGGTAGATCTCGTTGAGGATCTGGGCGCTTGCCGCGTAGACGGCCGCGAGACCCGTCGCGATACCCACCCAGCCTGCGACGGTACCCCACGCGGCACCGGCGCCGAAATCGCGGATCGCGAGGAGGAAGAACAGGATGGTCAGGAGGAAGAAGATGACTTGCAGGGCGCGGTTGAGCTTGAGGGTACCGACGAACATGTAGCCGGTGAACACACCCCATGCCACGAAGAACCAGGCCATCGACACCTCGCTCGGGCTGGCGGCGAAGGGCGCATCAGAGAAGACCGTCGGCATGAGCCAGATCGCGACGAGCGTGAGCCAGAAGAACCCGTAGGAGGTGAAGGCGAGCGTCCCGAAGGTGTTGTTCTTTCTCCACTCCATGACGCCGGCGATGATCTGGGCGATACCGCCATAGAAGATGCCCATGGCGAGCACCATGGCGTTGAGATCGTAGAAGCCCGCGTTGTGGATGTTGAGCAGGATCGTCGTGAGGCCGAAACCCATCAGCCCCAGCGGGGCAGGGTTGGCGTTGCTGTCCAGCAGTTTGGTGACCGTCTCGTTCGAGGCCAGGGCAGGGGCCATGTCCTCGCCTCCTCTCGGTAGTATCAGTAGAACCGGCTGATGCCCGGTCCGTCACCACCCTCGGCTCGGACCGGCGGACAGGATAGTGTCGCCGGCGGGAGTTGTCCACCCGTCTCCGATGGCCGGGGCATCTCATGTAGTATTCGAGGAGCCGTGCGTGCCGCGTCTTTTCAGGAACGAGGTGTCCCGTTGGCAAGTGGTTCGACGGAGCCTGTCGCCGACATCGTGCGAGTCGACCTGCACTGTCACTCCTCAGTGAGTGACGGAGATCTTTCGCCGGAGCACCTGGCGAGGACTCTCGCGGCAGCCGGCGTCGCCTGTGCGGCGCTGACCGACCACAACAGCCTTGCGGGGCAGGAGCGTTTTCGGGTGGCCTTGGAGAAGCGTGGAGTCTCGGTGGTGACGGGTCTGGAGATGGACACCCGGTCCACGGACGGGCCCCTGCATCTGCTGGCGTACGGCATCGATCCCGAGAACGAGGCCCTTCTCAGGGCCCTGCGCGACCTGCGCCGCCCTCTCCGTTCAACGGCGCGCTACTGGTTCGGACGGGCTCGCTCGCTCAGGGGGCGCCCCTCACGCCCGGGTCCGGAATCCGTGACGCCGGAGGACGACTCCGCGCCGCATCGCCCGCCCGTCACTGCGGCCGCGATCCGCATGATCCATGAGGCGGGGGGGCGCGCCGTCCTGGCTCACCCGCTCGCCGCCCTGCCGACGATAGAACGGCTGGTGGCGCTTCTGGATCGGCTGCAGCCGGAGGGGCTGGACGGTCTCGAGGTGTTCCACAAGCCGTACCCGTCCAGCACGCAAGGCGATCTGCTGGCAGTCGCCCAGCGCCGCGGCTTGCTGGTGGTCGCCGGCAGCGACTTCCACGGCCCGCACCATACCTATGGGGCCAGCCCCGGCGTCGATATGCCTCGGGAGCACTGGGAGAGATTCGCGCGGCCCATCGGGCTTGGGCGGGCGGCCGCCGGCCCAGGCTCCCGTCCGAACACGGCCTCTTCCGCGAGGAGGCGACATGGCGACTGACCAGCGCCCGCCGGACGAGCCGTCCCGGCGCAGGTGGGCCGGCTTCATCCTCCGCATCGTCCTTCCGGCGGTCCTCGCCGGCGTGGTGCTGGTCCTTGCGCTGTTCCTGATCCTCATCCCGTTCGTCGAGCGGCAACTGCTCGAGGGCAAGAAGGAGACCGCCCAGGAGCTCACCAGAGTCGCGGTCAGCGTCCTTCAGGAGTACCACGCCGAGGAACTGGCCGGGCGAATGACGCGTGAGGAGGCCCAGAGCGAGGCCGCCGTCCGGGTGAGGCTCCTGAGGTATGGAGACGACGGCAAGGACTACTTCTGGATCACGGACATGGCTCCCACGATGATCATGCACCCGTACCTGCCGGAGTTGGAGGGCCAGGATCTGTCCGGCTACGAGGACCTTCGCGGCAAGCGCATGTTCGTCGCCTTCGTCGACGCGGTGCGGGCTCAGGAGGGCGGCTTCGTCGACTACTACTGGCAGTGGAAGGACGACCCCGGCCGGGTCGTCCCCAAGCTCTCCTACGTGGAGGCTTTTCGTCCCTGGCAGTGGGTGGTCGGGACCGGCATCTACGTCGAGGACGTCAAGCAGGGGATCGCGCTGGTCGAGCGCCGGCTCATCCAGGCGTCCGTGATCGTCGCGGTCATCATCGCGCTTCTGCTCCTGTTCGGAACGAGGCAGAGCCTGAAGATCGAGAAGCGCCGTGCACTGGCGGAACGGGAGCTGAGGGAGTCCAACGAGAAGTACCTCACACTGGTCGAGGCGGCCACCGAGGGTATCATGATGGCACTCGAGGGGCGCTGCGCCTACTCGAACCAGCCGCTCCTCGACATGCTGGGCTACACACACGAGGAGCTTGCCGAGTGCGAGATCTCGAGCCTGTTCATCGGCGAGGACGACGATGACCGCGAGGCGCTGGCCGTGCTCGAGAGCCTGGGGAGGGAAGAGCCACCACCACCTCCCTTCGAGGCTCGCTTGCGTGGCAAGGACGGCAGCCCCGTCGAGGTTCTCCTGGCGGCCACGCCCATATCGCTGGCGGGCAAGCAAGGCTTCATCCTCATCGCCCGCAGCCTCAGCGGCCAGAAGGCGATGCAGGCGGCCCTGGACGAGACCCGTCGCCGCTTCAGGGTCATGTCCGACACCGTCAGCCTGGGCGTGTTCCGCAGTACCTGGGGTCGCCGCGCCACGCTGGTGGAGGCGAACCCGGCGATGCGGCGCATCCTTCGGTCGGCGCCCTCCGTCGACCTGCTCGGCGCCGACTGGCTGGAGCGCATCATCGACGCCGACGAGCGCAAGGAGCTCGTCGCCCGGCTGAACGAGGACAAGGCGGTCGAGGGCTTCCACCTGGGATTGCGGCGCGAAGACGGGGTACGGGCGGACGTCTCGCTCTTCGCCGTGCTGGCGGAGGATCCGGGCGGCAGGACGCCCTTCTGCGACGGCATCCTCGAAGACGTCACGGCGAGGCGCAGGGGCGAGAAGGAACGCGAGGCCGTGATCGCGCAGCTGCGGACATCGCTCTTCTACCTGCAGGAGCCGATCAGGGATGCCGTCACCCCAGCCGTGACCCTTGACCGCAGCCAGTCGGTCTCCCGTGCGGCTGCGATCATGACCAAGAAGCGTGTGGGCGCGGTCTTCGTGACCGACTCCGATGGCGCCCTCATGGGGGTCGTGACGGATCATGACTTTCGCGATCGGGTGGTGGCCGCGGGCCTCGACCCTGCGGCGCCGGTCCGTTCGATCATGACCGCGCCGGTGGCGTCCGTATCCGCTCAGGCGCCCGTCTACGAAGCTCTTCTGCGCATGCAGGAGGGTCAGGTCGACCACCTCGCGGTCGTGGACGAGGCCGGCGAGCTCGTGGGAGTCGTCCAACTGCTCGATCTCGTCGGCTACGAGCAGTCGTCAGCGGTCATCATCACCAATTCCATCCGCCGGGCTGCCGGCGTCGAGGACGTCGTGGCGGCTCACGAGAGGCTGCCGGGCTCCGTTCGGGCCGTGATCGATTCGGGGGCGCAGGTGCGGTACGTGAACCGCATCATCTCCAGCGTCTCCGATGCGACCGTCCAGCGGCTCCTCGCGATGGCGACGGACCAGTTGGGCCCTGCCCCGGTCCCCTTTGCCTTCCTCGCTCTCGGCAGTGAGGGCCGCGAAGAGCAGACCCTCGTGACCGACCAGGACAACGCCATCCTGTATGAGGATCCGTCGCCCGAGGCGGCCAAGGAGGTCGAAGAGTACTTCCTGGCCCTTGGGACCCTGGTGTGCGACTGGCTCGACGGGGTCGGCTATGTCTTCTGCGAAGGCGGCGTCATGGCCAAGAATCCGCGCTGGAACCTGCCAGTGTCCACGTGGCGGAGACAGTTCGCCGACTGGATCCACAACGCCGATCCACAGGCGCTCCTCGAGCTGAACATGCTGTTCGACTTCCGCTGCGTCGGCGGCGAGCCGGCCCTCGCCCAGGATCTGCGCACCTGGGTCTTCGACGAGATGCAGGCCTACCCGTTGTTCTTCGTGCACTTCGCCCAGAACGCGCTGCTCTACAAGCCGCCGGTGGGGCTTCTGGGAGGCATCCAGGCGGGTTCGTCCGGCGACAGTCCCAAGGCCGTGAGCACGAAGGAGGCCTTGCTTCCGGTGGTGAACTTCGCGCGGCTGTACGCACTCAAGCATCGCATCGAGCCGACGAACACGCTGGATCGCCTCACTGAGTTGCATGAGCGAGGTGTGCTGTCCCGCGAGTCCTTCGAAGAAGTGGTGCCGGACTATGAGGCGGTGATGCGCCTGCGCCTGCGCCGGCAGGCCATCGCGCTGCAGGAGGACCGCACGCCGAGCAATCTCCTGTTGCCACAGGACTGGACTCCGGAGGAGGAGGCCCAGATGAAGCACCTCTTCTCGGCCGTCAGCGATCTGCGCCGAAAGATGAGCTATGACTATCTGGGCGGTGTCCAGGGTCTCTGAGGGCGCCCCTCGCTCGTTCTCACCAGTCGATCGCTTCGGGCTCGCTCTCTTCCCAGCGGAGCTCGGAGAGGATCTTCGTGCGGCGCGGGTCGTAGGCCGGTGGCGGGTAGGTGGAGACGCGAGGGCCGAAGAGCTGCCGCCCTCCGCCGGTCGCCCACGGTCCGTACCCGGGCTGGGCCGTCATGTCCGCGCACACGCCGGTGACGAGGTCGGTGCCGGGCCTCACGAGGTGCAGCGTCGCGTCGATCGCCAGATTGCCCTCGGGGAGGGCGTAGATGGCGCGCGACATCTCCGGTGACGGCAGCGCGCCCCCGCTCGAAGGCGCGAACCAGCGCCCCACCGTCGACGCGCCGCTCCAGTCACGGATCATCACGGCGCCTTGCGTGAGACGGAGCACGGTGACCGGCTCGCGGGACGAGTCGTAGCTGACGAGGGTCCCCTTCGCGCTCTCCTCACTCTGGCCGGTCGCGTCCATGACCGCCTGGATCACCGACGGGTCGTCGGTCGTGCCGCTGGCGAGGATCACCGGCTGCCGCATCTGGGTGCGCGCGTAAGACCGCACGTAGACCACCAGCCGGTACCCATCCTGGTCGACGACGCGCCAGGCGCGCGTGAGGCACACGGCGTAGCGCCCAGGACGCACGATGGTGGCCGTCGCCGTCGTGTTCACCTCTCCGACGACGGCACGCCGCTTCTGGAGCCGCCACCTGCCGTCCTCGAGCCGGTAGAAAGGCAGAGCCGTGCGCGCGAACACGGCCTTCGGCAGGGAGAAGGTGAGGAGCACGGGGGACCGGAAGCGCCACGACCAGCGGCAGGCCGCTCCGCGGAAGTAGACGTTGCGTGCGGGCAGCGGCGCCAGCTTCCCGGCGGCGGTGCGCGAGAGGTCGTCCAGTTCGGGTGCGCGCCTGCCGCGCAGGGCGGAGATCCGGCCGACCAGCGTCAGGCCCTCGTCCTGAGAGAGGACCACCCGCTGGGTGGAGGTGGCCGCCATCCCCGTGATCCCGTCGGCCGGCCGGGCGCCGGACGGCGTCCGGGCGGCCGCCGTCGAAGGCGTCGTCAGTGTGACCAGGACGAGCAGCGCCAGGAGAGCAAGCACGGCGAGGGCCGCCGCATGGCCGGCGCCGGTGAACGGGTAGTAGACTCTCGGCCGTTCTCCGGGCGCCGAGGCTGTCGCACGTTCGTCCATGTCCGCTCCTTACCCAGGGCGGGCGTGGTGGCGCCCGCCATCCGAGGCAGTTTCTCCTGGCCTTGAGTATCGACGGCTGCGGCGGCTCTCTTGAACCGCCTCGTCGGTACGCGGGCGCATCCGCAGGCACGACCGAGTCGTGCGCCACGACTCGGCAGGTTCTTCCGTCCGGGTGCTTCCCTACCATGTCCTTGACACGAACAGGTGTTCACTCTAGGGTGAATACGAACACGTGTTCGCCAGACGAGGAGGAACGGTGGAAGGTCTAACCGCACGGCAGGAGCAGGTCCTGGACTTCATCCGCGAGAGCGTGCGAGTCGACGGCTATCCGCCGACGGTGCGCGAGATCTGCGCGGCGCTCGACCTCTCGTCACCGTCGACCGTGCACGCACACCTGGCGAATCTGGAGCGGCTCGGCTTCATCAGGCGAGACCCGACCAAGCCGCGGGCGCTCGACGTGGTGCGCGACCTCCGCCCGCCGCGTCCACTGCCGCTCGTCGGACGCGTCGCCGCGGGCGCGCCGATCCTCGCCGAAGAGAACATCGAGGATCACGTCGAGGTGCCGGGGTTCCTGCGCCGCGACGACGGCGATTTCGTCCTTCGCGTGCGTGGCGATTCCATGACCGGCGCCGGCATCTTCAACGGCGACCTCATCGTCGTGCACCCGCAGGAGCGCGCCGACAACGGCGCCATCGTCGTGGCCCGGGTCCGCGACGACGAGGCGACGACCAAGCGGTTCTACAACGAGGGCCGGGTCATCCGCCTCGAGTCCGAGAACGAGCTCTACGAGCCGATCATCGTCAACGCCGACGAGGTCCAGCTCGTCGGCCAGGTCGTGGGGGTGCTGCGCCAGCTATGAGTACCATGCCTCTTGCCACAGTCGTCCAGGTCTCGCTCGCCGAAGTCGTCGAGGAGTCGCTTGCGGCCGCCCTCGCGGGGCGCCCCGAGCCGTGTCTGTGGTGCGGGGGCTCGAACGTCACGGTGACGGGCGCCGACATCTGGTCCGGGGCCGTCACCGCCTGCTGTGACCGCTGCGGGAGCGAGCTGAGCGGCATCGTACCCCGACACCTTCGAGAGGTCGCGTCGTGAGGGCGCGCGGTTCGGGATCGCACGCCACCATGGGAACGGCCGGAGCGCGCGTGCAGATCCCCGTCTCGCGCTCGCTCGGTCGCGTCGGCCGGCGTGAGCGGCGCCGCCGGCGCATCACCGGCCTTCTGCGGTTCGCGGTGTTCCTTCTGCTCATCTTCATCGCCGTGTGGGCTGGTGTGCGTGTGGCTCACGCCGGTGCGGATGCCGCGCTCTACACAGGTCACATCTACGTCGTGCAGAGCGGCGACACGCTCTGGTGTATCGCCGACGAGGAGTATGACGGGACCGTCGATGTGCGGGCGGCCGTGTACGCTATCCGCGAGGCGAACCGACTGGCAGACTCGTCGGTGCGGCCCGGTCAGGAACTCACGCTCCCGTACCTGGGGGAATAGGCGGAGCCGGGAGCGGGCAGCTCGACTCGCACGGCAAGTCTTGAGACTGCTTCGGCGCCTCCCTCGAGCCTTCCCTCGATCCTTCATCCCTTCTCGCGTGCGGTATACTTGCGCGGCGTTCGGGACGTGGCGCAGCCTGGTAGCGCACCTGCTTTGGGAGCAGGGGGTCGCGAGTTCAAATCTCGCCGTCCCGACCAGACTAGCGAGCGGGAGTAGCTCAGTTGGTAGAGCATCAGCCTTCCAAGCTGAGGGTCGCGGGTTCGAGACCCGTCTCCCGCTCCACCCTTTCCTCGCCGTATACTCGCCCTCTCGCGCGCCCGTAGCTCAGCTGGATAGAGCAGGAGACTTCTAATCTTCAGGTCGCAGGTTCGAATCCTGCCGGGGGCACAAATATTGTTATCATACTATTTACTCATTACACGGAGGGTGGTACAACGTGCAAAATGA
>CAYTRM010000027.1:0-13876 GCA_964440225.1 uncultured Thermoleophilia bacterium
CGGCTCCCTACACGGACCGGTTGGGCTATTCGAAGCTCCCTGCCTTCCTGTCCAGGCTCGAGGGTGCCGGCTTTAGCGTGACCGCCCAGGCGCGCCGTTCCGCCTTTTCCAGATTCCTGATGGACATGGGGTTGTTCCCCCTCTACCGCGAGAAGTCGCAGACCGGTCTGCGCATCCTGGACTGGGATGGCTCGCCCCTGTTTAGTTCTCCCCACCCCGGCCGGGCCTACAAGAGCTTCGAGGAAGCGCCGCCGGTCGTCGTGCGGATGCGCTCGCGGATGCGCTCGAAGTGGTCCGGCCGATGCGGCGGGACCGGAGACTCGCGCAGCTCGCGCCCGAGATCGTCGTTCCAGCGGCTCATGAGATCTGCTCCCGCGTGTACGCCGGCTCGGTGAGCAGCGTGCGCAGCCGCGCGCGCGCGGCTGCCAGACGCGAAGAGACCGTGCCCTCGGGCACGCCTGTTACCTCGGAGGCGGTGCGGTAGTCGTAGCCGTACTGGTGGACCAGGATGACGAGGACGCGCTGCTCGACCGGGAGCCGGTCCAGCGCGTCCTCGAGATCGACCCAGCGCGTGACGACGTCGCACGGGTCGTCGCAGGTGCAGTCGGCGCACAGATCGTCGGCCGTGAGCAGTTGAAAGCGGCGCTCACGGCGCAAGTAGTCGAGACACGTGGTGTACGTGATGCGGTACAGCCACGTGCCGACCTCGCTCTCGCCGCGGAACCGGGGCAGCGCCTGGTAAGCCTTGATGGACGCGTCCTGGAGGGCGTCGTCCATGAGGACGGGGTCGCGGAGCATCCTGAAGGCCAGGGCGCGCAACCGGCTGTCGTAGTGTTTGAGCATGCGCACGAACGCCTCGTCGTCGCCGCGCCGGGCGGCGGTCACGGTCTGTTCGTCTACTTCGCGTTCTGCAGGGTCGTAGGTCACTCGCTCGCATCCCTGCCCCGGGCCGTCGGCTGTGGGGCTGCTGAGAGATTAGACGTCGCGGTGTCGCCGATCCGTCGGCGTTGCGGGCCGGTGGGATCGCGTATCGTGGCGAAAGTGTACAGCCCCGGCGGGGGGCGCGTCTTCTGCGCCGCCCGCCGGGGCTGTCTCTCCGCTCGTTCAGGCCGGCCCGCCGACGGCTGGGGGCCGGGGCCGGCTCACGGTACGGTGTACGTAAGGCCGTTGCTCAGGTAGCCGGTCAGCTTGTAGCCCTGCCCGCCGTTCAACTGCTCGTACACGTAGGCGCCGGGGGACGTGCCCGGGGCCATGGGCTGGCTCGTGAACGGGTTCACCGGCCAGGGATCGACGTACTGCGAGATGCCGCCGCCGCTCACGACGTCCTGCGGCGCCGGGTACAGGTTGTTGTTGTTCGTCGCCCAGGTGACGACGCCGATCTGCAGCTTGGCGATGCCGTCGATCACCTGCTGGTCGGCCGACGGTGAGACGCTGGGGCTCGGGCTGGCGGTCTGCGTCGGCGTGAGCGTCGGCGTCGGGCTGGGTGTCGGCGTGGGCGAGGGCGATGGACTGGCCGGCAGCAGAACGTCGGCGCGCACGTAGACGACGGTGTCGCTCTGGAGTTCTCCCGAGGTGAAGCGGAGCGTGAGCCGGTCGCTCGCGGCCTCGTGCGTGAGCGTCGCCTTCACCTTCCCGGTCGCGCCTTGGATGTCGAGGGCGGCGGCGTCGACGGTCGTCTCGAGCTCGCCGTCGACGAGGTCGGCCACCGCGGATCCGGCCGGCTTGAGCTGGTCGTCAAACTGCTTGATCCGGAACTGGTCGTCGCCGCTGCGGCTGATGACGAGCCCTCCGCCGGTCATCGCCGCGGGTGACCAGGTGCCGATGAACTCGTCACCGGTGGCCGAGTCGGTGGGCCGCAGGTAGAAGAACCAGACGGCGGCCACCGCGATCACGGCGATCAGGGCGAGGATGACCCACACCCACCAGGGCATGCCCGGTCCGGAGCTCTGCGGCCGGCTCATCACGAGGGTCGGCTGCACAGGAGGCGGCGGCGGAGGCGTCGCGCCGCCCGCCGCCGGCATCACGCGGGTGGCGTCCGCGCTGTCGCCGCTCAGCACCTGCGTCGCACCCTCGTCGGCGGGTGGCGCCACCCGGGTCACGTCGGTGTCGTCGGGCAGTCTGCCCGTTGTCTCATCGTCCATGCTCGCCCTCCCCGGAGTGGTGACTACCAAGCGGTGGTGCCACTCCTGTAGTTGCCCAGTTCATGCACTTCCCTGTTCGAGCGACTTCCAAAGGTCGAAGAAGGTGGGGCACGTCTTGCTCACGCAGTCCGGGTCCTCGACCACGATGCCGGGGACGCGCAGACCGAGGACCGAGAACGCCATGGCGATGCGGTGGTCGCCGTGCGGGTCTATGCGACCCCCCGAGGGAGCGCCCGGGTGGATGCGGATGAGGTCCGCGCCGGACTCGGCGCGCACCCCGAGGCGGCGCAGATTGTCTTCCACGGCCTCGATGCGGTCGGACTCCTTGAGGCGGACGTTGCCGATGCCGGTGATCGTGACCGGCGAGGTGGCCAGCGGGGCGATCGTGGCCAGGGTCATGAACGTGTCGGAGATGTCGCTCATGTCGACGGTGATGCCGGCGAGGGCGGCGGGGCCGGTGACGCGAACGCCCTCGGGCTCGTCGGCGACCGCGCAGCCCATCGCCTCGAGGACGTCCAGAAAGCGGATGTCGCCCTGCAGGCAACGGTCGCGATGCAGCCCCCGGACGAGGACGCGTCCGCACAGGGCCGCCGCGGCGAAGAAGTACGAAGCCGTCGACGCGTCGGGCTCCACGGCGTACTCGCGCCCCCGGTACGTGGCCGAGGGCACGACGAAGCGCCGGTGTCCCTCGGCGGAGACGGCGACGCCGAAGTCGGCCATCATCGCGACCGTCATGTCGACGTAGGGGCGGCTGACGAGTCCCTCGACGGTGAGCTCGAGCGAGGCGCGCGCCAGGGGTGCGGCCATCAGCAGCGCCGAGACGAACTGGCTGGAGGTGTCGCCGGGCAGACGCAGGCCGCCGCCTGCCAGTCCGCGCGAGTGAAGCGTGAGCGGGAGGTACTCGGCGCCGGCCGGTGCGGTGACGGCGCCCTGGGCGCGGAGCGCGCCGAGGAGCGCTGCCAGGGGGCGGCGCCTGAGCTGGGGCGCCGCATCGAAGCGGTAGGCGCCGCCGCCGGCGGCGGCCGCCGCGAGCAGGAAGCGCGCCGCCGTGCCGGCCTCGGCGCAGTAGACGTCGGCGGCGCGGGCCGGAACGCGCCCCGCGCCGCCGGCGACTCGCCATGCGCCGGGGGCTTCGGCGACGGAGAACCCGAGGTCGCGCAGCCCGCCGGCGAAGGCCAGCGTGTCGTCGGCGGCGAGGACGCCGCTCAGCACGGACTCGCCGTCCGCGAGGGCGGCGAGCAGCAGGGCCCGGTTGGTGATGCTCTTGGAGCCCGGCACCACGACGTCGGCGTCGAGTCCCGGGCGAGCCGGTCGAATGGGGCGCGGAGCGCTGGCGCGGGCGGTGCTCATCGCCCGGATGATACAGCAGCGCCTACTTGAGCTCCGTGGCCACGTAGCCGGCGACCGCCTCGATCTCCGCGGCCGTCAACTGCCCCGAGAAGGCCGGCATGGAGCCGCCGCCGCTCTCCACCTGGTCCGTGATCTCCGCGAGGTCGTCTTCGCCGCGGATGGCCGGGGCGCTTCCGCCGCCCCCGTCGGAGCCGTGGCAGCCGGCGCAGTTGTCGGCGAAGACGGCGGCGCCGTCGGCCGTGCCGGCAGGAGACTCGGTCGCGGCGGGCGTGGTCGCCGCCGGGATCTCCGGCTCGGCGCCGTCGTCTCCGCCGCACGCCGCGACGCCGAATACGAGGGCGCACGTGACGAGAGTCGCCGCAAGGATCCTTCGCATGAGCGCTCCTTTGGTCCGCTGTGTGCCGCCGTCTTGCCCGCTCGCGGCGCGGGCCAACCGCGTTGCGGGGCCGGCCCCGGGCGGGCTCAGGCCGAAAGGCTCTTCGAGTAGAGCTCGTACGCCGAGCCGATCTGCATCCCCGCGCGCTCGTAGACCCGCAGCGGCTGCGTCTCGCCCTGGGCGTCGACACCGAGGTCGACGCGCGTCTGCCCGCGCCGCGCGAACTCGGCGAAGGCGTGTGTGAGCATCGCACCGCCCAGGCCGCGGCGCCGCCACTCGCGCCGCACCCCGAGGCCCTTGATCCAGCCGAGGTCGCCGTGATCGTAAGCGATGAGGGCACCGACCGGTTCGTCACCGTCCCAGGCGAGCCACCAGAGCCGGGGATCGAAGTCGGCGTGGCCCAGGAGCCGCGCGCGCCATGCGTCGAACGGCTCCTCGCTGTGCCGGAAGTGGTCGGCGAACGCGACGTTCATCATCTCGTACATGACCCGCCGGTCGGCGTCCGTGCGGAACGTGCGGATCTCGATGCCGGCCGGGACCGGCAGAGACGGCGGGCCGGGCGTGAGGTCTGTGGTCATGCGGAAGACGGTACGGGCGACGCGGTACCCATGCCTGCTCAGCAGGTCGCGCTTGGCGTTGCCGACGGTGATGCAGAAGACGTCGAGCGAAGCGTCGCCGTAGCCACGCGTGGCGGCCAGATCCGTGGCGCGCCGCTCGGAGAGACCGAGCAGGCGGTCGGCAAGACCTTCCTCGTGGTGCTCGGGGTGCACCCACAGGTCGGCCTCGAGCTCGCCGGTGCGGTACTGGTCGCCCGCGTACGCGTAGCCCACCAGCCGGCCGCCGGGTCCCTCGGCCACCCACGTGTCGCGGCCCGGGTCGAAGCCGTCCATCGACCAGTCGTTCTCGAGGTCCTCCATCGTGCTGTCGGGCTCGCCGATCTCGGCGATGTCGCAGGCGACGAGGAGGTCGAGGACCTCGGGGAGGTCGCCACGCGTCGCGGCCCGGATGCGGCTCGGCCCGTTCACGGCGTCGCTTTGACCAGCGTGGCCGTGGTGTCCGCCTCCTGCCCGGAGGCGCTCGTCCCCTCGATCCGCATCTCGAGGTGCGTCGCGTCGATGCTCGAGAACACGATCGAGAAATCGCCGGCGAGCGCCTTCAGCGCGTCCTTGAAGCGCTCGGCGTTGCCCTCGCCGGCCATGGTGGCGAAGTCGTCGATCGTGATCACCAGTTCGTCTCCGTCGATGTGGGCGGGGACGGTCGCCTTCTGCTCGGGCTGGGAGCCCGTCAGCGTGACGCTGAACGCGTCGCCGGGGCGCGTCACGAGGACGGTGCCGATCCCGCTGCCGGTGGCGCTCCAGGTGCCGAGAAACTCGTCGCCGCTCGTCGAGGGGCCGCCGCGGAGGACGAAGAACCACACCGCGACGACGGCGACGACGGCGACGAGGGCGCCGATGACGACGAGGCGGATGGCGCCCGATGAGCCGGAGGACGAGGGCGCGGCGGTCGTCGGCTGCGGCCGGTACTCCGGCGCGTACTCGTAGGAGCTGGGCGGAGCGCCTGCGGCGCCGCCCCCGCCCTGTGTCGCGCCGGCGACGGGCGCGCCGCAGCGGCCGCACGTCCAGTCGCCCTGCTTGAGCGCGGCGCCGCAGCTTGGACAGTCGGTCATCGTCCTCTCCTCAGAACTCGAGCTTGTCCAGCCGGGCGAAGATCACGTCGCGCCCCGCCGTGTACTGGTCCGGATCCATCGCGGCCTCCACGTCCGTGGGGCTCATGACCGCCATCGCCTCGTCGTTCTGCTTGATGAGCATGCCGAAGTCGACGCCCTCACGCCAGGCGTGCATGGCGGAGTCCTGGACGACGCGGTAGGCGTCGTCGCGCTGCATGCCCTTGTCCACCAGGGCCAGCAGGACAGCCCCGCTGAAGACGAGGCGGTAGCTCTGGCTCAAGTTCGCCAGCATACGCTCCTCATCCACGACGAGGCCGTCGATGAGCTTTGCGAACTTCTGCAGCATGTAGTCGAGGAGGATGCAGCTGTCGGGCAGCACGATGCGTTCGGCCGAGCTGTGGCTGATGTCACGCTCGTGCCACAGAGCCATGTTCTCCATGCCGACGACGGCGTTGCCACGGAGCACGCGGGCGCAGCCGGCCATGCGCTCGCTGAGGATCGGGTTGCGCTTGTGGGGCATCGCCGACGAGCCCTTCTGCCCTTTCCCGAACGCCTCCTCGGCCTCGCGGACCTCGCTGCGCTGCAGGTGGCGCACCTCGGTCGCGAACTTCTCGATGCTCGAGCCGATGATCGCCATCGCGCTGAGGTAAGCGGCGTGCCGGTCGCGCTGCACGACCTGGTTGCTGATCGGCTCGCGGCCGAGCTCGAGCTCTTCGCAGACCAGGTCCTCGATCCGAGGGTCGATGTTGTTGTAGGCGCCCACGGCTCCGCTGATCTTGCCGACCGCCGCGTTCACGGTGACCATGCGCATGCGCTTGAGGTCGCGGCTGACCTCGAACGCCCACATGCCGAGCTTCATGCCGAAGGTGATGGGCTCGGCGTGGATGCCGTGGGTGCGTCCCACCTGCACCGTGTCGCGGAACTCGAAGGCGCGCCGCTTCAGCGTCTCGCCCAGCACGACGAGGTCGCGCTCGAGGAGCAGGCCGGCGCGCTTGATCTGCAGCGCCAGCGCGGTGTCGAGCATGTCGCTGCTCGTCATGCCGTAGTGGACGTACTTGCTCGCGTCGCCGACGTATTCGGCGACGTTGGTGAGAAAGGCGATGACGTCGTGGTTCGTCGTCGCCTCGATCTCGGCGACGCGCTCGACATCGAAGGCGGCCTTCGCCTCTATCTCTCGAACGGCCTCGGCAGGTACCTTGCCGAGCTTGTGCCAGGCCTTGACTGCGGCGATCTCGACATCGAGCCAGGCCTGCATCTTGGCTTCTTCGGTCCAGATGGCGCCCATCTCTGGGAGCGTGTAGCGGTCGATCATCGCGGGCCCTCCGCCGGACGAGGTCGGGTCGGGCCGGGTCTGCGCGCCGGCCCGGCCCCTCTGTTCACCGGCGATTCTCTCACACCGTTCTCGACACCGTGGCCGGGTGCGCCGTCGTGGTGTACTGCGCGAGCCTGAGGAGACGGCCGTTCATCCGGTGTTCGGATACAATCGCTGAGGGCTCAACTGCGACCGCGAGGAGGATGGTATGGCGACCGACGAGGAACATCGCGAACAGGCGATCAAGACCATCAAGAAGAAGCGCGACTTCTGGGGGCACGTCGTCGCCTACTGCATCGTCAACGCGTTTCTCGTCCTCCTCTGGTACCTGACCGGGCACGGGTACTTCTGGCCCATATGGGTCATCGCCGGCTGGGGCATCGGAGTCGCCTTCAATGCATGGGACGCCTACGGTCGAGAGGGCCGCGTGATCAGCGAAGAGGAGATCCAGCGCGAGATCGACCGGCAGAAGCGCGTCTGAGCGCTACTCGCCGGTCGTCGTGCCGCCGTCCGAGAGGTGGCCGGCGAGGGTGAAGTCGTCGCCGTCGTCGCTCACGGTGTAGGTGAAGTCACCCTCGGCTTCCCCCTGCCGCATCGGCCCGCCGCTGAACAGATTCACCGGCCACGGCGAGACCATGGAGCCGAGGGCTCCACCCGCGGCCACTTCGGACGGCGGCGGGAGCTTCTTGCCGCCGCCGCCGACCCACATCGTCAGCCCGCGGCGGATGGCGGCGACGCCGTAGGCGACCGCCGCGTCGGCGTACCCCGTCTCGTCGACACGCTCGAGCTCCATCACCCGCTCCTCCGTCAGAGCGGAGCCCCCGAGCTTGAGGATGAGCCCGTCCGCTCCGTCCGGCGCGAAGCGCATGGTCACGGCGTGCGTCTCGATCACCAGGTCGTCACCGTCGAGGACGGCGTCGCCGAGCGGCGTGTCGGGGTTGGCCCGTACCGTGTACGTGTCTCCGTCCTTGTCGATCTGGACGAGCGTCTCCGGGGTCGCGGCCCCGTCGGTCCAGTAGCCGGCCAGCGGGTCCGCGGCCTCGCCGCAGCCGACGAGCGCCGTTGCGCCGAGCGCGGCACCCGCCAGGAGCCCCAGCGCCAGGAGGACGGCCAAGGCCGGGCGCCGCCCGCGCCGCCCGCGTTCAGCCACGATGGGCCACCGCCTCTATCTCGACGTGCATGTCCTTGGGGAGCCGCGCGACCTCGACCGTCGACCGCGCCGGGTAGGGCTCGCTGAAGAACTCCCCGTACACCTCGTTCACGGCGCCGAACTCATCCATGTCTCTGAGGAAGATGGTCGTCTTGACGACGTCGTCGAGGGTGAGGCCGGCGGCGCCGAGGGTCGCCCTCAGGTTCTCCAGCGCTTTGCGCGTCTGGTCCTTGGGCGTGTAGCCACAGATCCTGCCCTCGGTGTCCAGGGCCAGGTGCCCGGAGAGGAAGACGAAGTCGCCGACCCCGACGGCCGGGGAGTACGGCCCCACTGCCGGGGCGCCGTCCGGCGCTGCGAACACGTGTTTCTCCATGGTGTGGCGTCCTTCCCGGCCGCCCGGCTCAGCTGAAGAGCGAGCGAACGGCCACGTAGGCGAGGATGACGGCGATGGCGAGCACCGCCAGATAGATGAACGCGGAGATCGTTCTGGGGCTGGGCGGCCTGTAGTCCCTGGGCACGTGGCCTCTCAGTAGCGTTGCGCGACGGCGGCGATCTGGAGTCGTGACTCGCCGGGCAACCATGGTACACCGGTGACGCTGCGCGCGGGATACGGCGCGGTGAACCGTGCGGCCAGCGCCGCGTCGACGGCGGCCTGGTCCTCCGGGTCCACCAGGTGCACCTCGAGGCTCACGACGTCGTCGAGCGAAAGGCCTGTCGAGCGCAGCTGATGGGCGAGGTTGTCCAGGGCGCGGCCGGCCTGGTCGGCGGCCGAGCCGCCGACCGGTTCACCGCGCTCGTCGAGCGGCGACTGCGCCGAGACGAAGACGAGGTGCCCGGCCGAGACCCCGGCGGAGGCCGGACCGGCGGGCCCGGGCGCACGCGTGGATGCGATCGGATGCCGTGTCATGCCCGTAGTGTTCCCCACGGCGGAGGGATCGGAGCACGCGGGGGCCGATGGGTCGACGGCGGCGCGGTCCCACGGGGGCGGCGACGCCGGACCGGCCCGCCCCCCGGCTACACGTCGAGGATCTTCGCCGCCAGGATCGCCGCGTTGCGGGCGCCGTTGATGGCGACGCAGGCGACGGGGACGCCCGGTGGCATCTGTACGATGCTGAGCAGCGAGTCGAGCCCGCCGAGGTCGCTGGTCTTGATCGGCACGCCGATCACCGGCAGGTTCGTGTAGGCCGCGAGCACGCCGGGCAGCGCCGCCGCCTTGCCGGCGCCGCCGATGAGCACCTTGAGACCGCGGCTCTGCGCGGTGCGCGCGTAGTGCGAGACCTTGTCCGGGTCGCGGTGCGCCGACAGCACGTTGATCTCATACTTGATCTTGCGCTCGTCGAGCTCGGCGCAGGCCTTCTCCATGACCTCCCTGTCGCTCTCGCTGCCCATCACTATGCCGACGAGCACGGGCTCCATCTCGATACCCTTGAGGACGGTCTCGACCTCGGTCCTGGTCTCTTCCACGTCGTGTCTCCTTTGCCGGCGGCGCGGCGGCGCAGCGCGCCCGCGCCGCTCACTCAGTCGTCCAGTGTGATCGCGTCGGTCTTCTGGAAGCCCCACGCGCTGTCCTGGTCCTCGAAGGACAGGTCGGCGAGGCCCTCGCCGGTGGACGTCAGGGTCGTTCCCGTCGGCATCTCCTCGCTGATCGGGATCGCGAAGCTCAGCGTGTCGCCCTCGACGGTTGCGGGCAGCGCGTCGCTGCGTTCCCCGCTCTTGCCCACGAGGGTCACCGTGAGGCCGGCGTCGCCCTGCGTCACCTCGAGTCCGCCGCCGCTGCCTCCGGACGAGATGGAGTACGAACGCCCGTCCTCCCCCCAGGTGATGTCGAAGGAGGCGTCGGCCGGCGCCCAGGTCCCGGCGAACGGGCTCTCGGCGGCGTCTCCCGACGGGGAGGACGAGTCGCCGCCGCAGCCCGCAAGGGCGGCGGCGAGGGCGAGGCAGAGCACCAGGGCGCACAGGATGGGCGCAGGCAGGTGGCGTGCGGAGCGAGACTGCATAGGGATCTCCTTAGCTGAGGTCGAGGCCCGCGGGGAACAGGTCGATCTCGCCGGCCCGCGCCCTGACGGCGCGCTCGGCGATGTCGGGACGCGTCTGCTGACCGTCGAAGCGGATCTTCGCGACGCCTTCGTACGCGCGCTCTCGCGCGGCGGCGAAGCCGTCGCCGAGCGCGCTCACCGCGAGGACCCGCCCGCCGGCGGTCACGACGTCGCCGTCCAGGAAGGCCGTGCCGGCGTGGTACACGCTGACGTCGTCGAGGGCGGCGGCGTCCGCGAGCCCGCTGATGACGTCGCCCTTGTGGCTGCTCGCCGGATAGCCGGCCGAGGCCATGACGACGGTGACGCAGTCCCGGGGCTTCCAGAGCGCCTTGGCGCCGGCGAGCTCTCCGTTGGCCGCCGCGGCGCACAGTTCGAGCAGGTCGGAGTCGAGTCGCGGGAGCACGGCTTGCGTCTCGGGGTCGCCGAAGCGGCAGTTGAACTCGAGCACCTTGACGCCGTCGCCGGTGACGATGAGGCCGGCGTAGAGCACGCCCCGGTAGGTGATGCCGCGCTTGCGGAGCGCGGCCACGACCGGCTCCACGACGTGTTCCATCGCCGCGTCGATGGCCTTGCGCTCGAACCCGGGCACGGGGCAGTAGCTGCCCATGCCGCCGGTGTTCGGGCCCTGGTCGCCGGCGAAGATGCGCTTGTAGTCTTGCGCCGGCGCCAGAGGCACGGCGTCGGCCCCGTCGCAGAGCACGAGCAGCGAGACCTCGGAGCCGGTCAGGTGCTCCTCGGTGATGAGCACGTCGCCGGCGGCGCCGAACTCGCGCGTGACGAAGCAGCTCTCGACGGCCGCCCGCGCCTCGTCCTTGTCGCGGCAGATGAGCACGCCCTTGCCGGCGGCGAGGCCGTCGGCCTTGACGACCAGCGGGTAGTCCTCGCGCGTCTCGATGTCGGCCAGCGCCGGCTCGAGGCGCTCGTGGCGGCGGTACGCGCCGGTGGCGACGCCGCCGTCGCGCATGACCTCCTTGGCGAAGACCTTGCTGCCCTCGAGTTGCGAGGCTGCCCGGTTCGGGCCGAAGACGGCGAGGCCGTGCTCCTCGAAGAGGTCGGTGAGCCCGGCGACGAGAGGCGCCTCGGGGCCGATGACGGTGAGGTCGACCTGCTCCCGGCTGGCGAAGTCGAGCAGCGCGGGGAGGTCGTCGGCGGCGGTCGGGATGTTGTCGGCTCCGGCGGCCGTGCCGGCGTTGCCGGGGGCGCAGAAGATCCGGTCGGCGAGCGGGGATCGGGCGAAGGAATGGACGAGGGCGTGCTCCCGGCCGCCGCCGCCTACCACGAGCACTCGCATGTGACCTCCGATGGTGATCCGCCGTTAAGCCGGGCGACGCTGCCGCCGGCCCGGCCTGACGACCGCAAGTCTACCCGTGCGGCGGCGGGGGCGGAAGGGCGAGGGCGGCGGGCGGCTCTCCCGGCCGCCCGCCGCCCTCGCGTCGCGTCAGATCACTATCGACGAGCCGTCACATCGCTCTCTTCATGATGGTCGTCGCCCTGGTGAGCGCCGTCGTCATGTTGACGACGCGGCGGCTCAGGTCGGAGCTGTCGGCGTTGCGCATCGACGTGATGCTCGCGCTCGCCCTCTCGTACTGGCCGTCGGAGATCCACGCCATCGCCGGGGTCATGTCGAAGTAGTTGATCAGCTTTCCGAGCGCTCCCCACGTCACGCGGTCGTAGTCCGGGTCGTGGCGGGTGAGGTCGAACCGGTACACGCTGGGGCTGAAGACGACCCCGTTCCAGTTGATGCCCACGTTGGTGAGCGCCTCGACGGCGGCGTCGGGATCGACCGGGTCGGCCGCGAGCGCCTCCAGCGCCGCATCCATGTACTGGATGTCCCACAGCGTCTGCTCGTGTGGATAGGCCGTGTAGTCCCAGGCGTCGAGGGCGGTCATGCCCTTGATCACCTTCTTGGCCGCCGCGAGCATCGCCGGGTTGCGGCTCGCCGGGCCTCGGACCCCGTTGATCGCGGCGGCGCTGGCGCCGAACCGGCTGGACGTCTTGCGGAAGGTCTTCACCGCCTTCTCGAGAGCGGCGACCTTGGCGGCCGGCACGCCGGCCGCCTCAAGCTCGTCGGCCGAGAAGTGATCGTTCACGAGGTCGTCCGCGCGACCGACGAAGTCGTACGGGAGCTGCTTGCGGTCGATGAACCGGTTGAGCCGCATGAACAGCTTGCTCATCTTGGCGGTGAGGTCCCAGTCCACGACGCCCTGGTTCTCGTAGTCGGTGTGGTAGAGCTCACCGAAGTCGGGGCCACCGGCAAGGATCTCGAAGCTCGGCACGCCGGCGGCCATGAAGCTCCAGCCGTTCTGCCAGGTGCTCTGCGGCGTCACGATCTCGTAGCCGTTCGGTGTCAAGCCCGGGTTGCCGGCGCAGATCTTCTCGAGCCAGGGCACCAGCTCGGGCGACGTGTTGAAGTCGACGACCGAGTCCTCGGCCGCCATGAGCTCGATGGCGTACATGGCGGCGATGCGTCCGACCCAGTCGGGGTGACGCTGCGTGATGAAGTGCCAGGCGCCGATGCTCCAGTCGTACCAGCAGTTCGTGTAGCCGAACTCCTCGGCCGTGTCGAACATGAAGACGACGGTGCGGTTCGGCTTGTAGCCGCTCATCTTCATCGCTTTGGCGGCGGCGAGAGTGGCGACCACGGCGCCGGCGTCATCGAGCCCGGCGCGGAAGTGGGAGTCGTGGTGGGCGTTCAGAACCACCATCTGACCGTTCTTCTTCTTGCCGGGGAGCGTGGCGACGACGTTGTAGCCCTTGCCGCCGTCGTCGGCCATCACGATGTCGACGTGGCTGACGAACGTCGCTACCGTGGTCTCGCTGTCGATCTGCTCCTTGAGCCAGTCGCCGTCAAGCTGCGACATGTAGATGAGCGGCACGAAGCTCATGTCGTACTCGCCGTCGTTGGCTCCGAGCGCGTCGGGGGCGATGGAGTACCAGGGGTACGACGGGAAGTCCATGTCGGTGCCGTCGCTGAAGTTGCTCGTGAGGATGACTGCCTTGGCGCCGTGCTTGGTGGCTTCGGCCCCCTGGAAGTTGAACCAGAAGTTGTCCATGGAGCTGTCGACAAGGACGATCTTGCCCTTGACGTCGACGCCCTCGTACTCCGCGGCGGTGCCGTTGCCGACGTAGACGACCTCGGCGGTGATGCCGTCCTCATCGGTCCCGGGAACGCCGCCGAACTGCGAGCACACGAACTCCTTGTCGCCGACGGTCACGCCGGCGCCGCGCACGGCCCACTCGTCGACCGGCACGGCTTCGAGCCGCACGTTCTTGTAGCCGGCGGCGCGCAGCTTGCGGGCGAGGTAGCGTGCGGCGGTGTCGTCCGCCGTGGTGCCGCCGAGGCGGAATCCGAGGGGAGAGGTGCCGAGGCTGTTGAGGTAGGTCTCGACGTTCTGCGGATATCCCTTGGCATACAGGTAGTCGATGGCCTCGTCGTACGTCATCGCCGGCGCTGCGGCGGGCGCCAGCAGGGCGACGGCGAGTATGGCAAGGGCCAAGGCGAGAACGAACCGGTTGCGGTGCATGTGGCCTCCTGTGTGCGATGCGGGAACGGTTCGGGACGGTCGCGAGAGGCCGGCGCGAGACGCGCGGACGGCGCTGCGGTCGTCGGCGAGCGTGCGGATCCGAGTGGCACCACCCCCTCCAGGAAGCTCGGATTCACTGGTTGGGCACAGTCTGTGCCTTCATCGCCCGCCGGTCAAAGGCTTCTTGAGGAGGGGCCGGGCTTGACCGCCCACCGCGACACGAGAGAAGGTGACGGCAGCACACCCACGCACGCGCGGGTGCTCGTAGTCGGCAGAAGGGGCACGCATGCGGTCACCGAGGACGGCGTTGAGAGCGGCGCC
>CAYTRM010000028.1:0-13755 GCA_964440225.1 uncultured Thermoleophilia bacterium
CCTTGCACACGTGAGGAGACCGCATGCTGCTACTGGTCCAGATCGACGACCGCTCCGGTGAGGTCCTCGGCAACGCGCTCGAGGAGCTCATGAGCCTCGGCGCCCGCAACGTCCAGTTGCTGAGCTCGGTCACCAAGAAGGGGCGCCCGGGCCACGTGCTCCTCATCGACCTCGAGGCTGATGTGGAGGGTGCCGTGGGCGCCTACCTCGCGGCGGAACTGGGGGCGTGGGGATACCAGATCCTTGAGTCGGCGCACAGACACTTCGACACCGTGCTCGAGCAGCGGGCCGTGAAGGTCACGTGCGGTGCGCGCACGCGCACGTTCGCCATGCCCTGCAAGTTCTTCCACGACGGCGAGAAGCTCCTGCGGGTCAAGGTGGAGAGGGCGGACGTCGAGGCCGTGCAGCGCTTCGTGAGCGAGACGGACGAGAGGTGCGCCACCGACACCGTCCGCTCTCTCATCGAGCACGAGGTGCGGCGACACCCGGCTGCGGACGGGATCGAGGTACAGCTTTGAACGGGCGGGTTCCACGAGGCCGGGAGGCGACACTGTGAATGACCGGGATCTGCGGGAGCTTCTCGAAGCGGTGCGTGAAGGGAGCGCCGGGGTGGACGACGCGCTGGCCCGGCTCTCCCGCCTGCCGTACGAGGACCTCGGCTTCGCTCACGTCGACCACCACCGTCAACTACGCCGAGGGTACGGTGAAGCGGTGTTCTGCGCCGGGAAGACCGTCGGGCAGGTCGTCGAGATCTGCCGGAGGATGGTCGCCTACGGGCACGAGAACGTACTTGCGACGCGAGCCACCGCCGAGATGCTGGACGAACTGGAGCGGAGCGTGCCGGTGCAGATCTACCGGGAGGTCGGGCTGGCGATCGTCAATCCGCGCCCGGTCGAGGGAGTCGGCCTGGTCTGCGTCTGCACGGCCGGGACGTCGGACATGACGGTCGCCGAGGAGGCGGCCCTCACCGCGGAGTCTTCGGGGAGCCGGGTGGAGCGCGTCTACGATGTGGGCGTCGCAGGGATCCACAGACTGCTGGGGCACATGGACCTGCTGCGCCAGGCCAACGCCGTGGTCGCCGTCGCCGGCATGGAGGGTGCCTTGGCCAGCGTGATCGGCGGCCTCGTCGCCGGCCCCGTGATCGCCGTGCCGACGAGCATCGGCTATGGGGCGAGCTTCGGCGGTATCGCCGCGCTGTTGTCGATGCTCAACTCCTGTTCTCCGGGAGTGTCGGTCGTGAACATCGACAACGGGTTCGGCGCCGGGTACCTCGCCAACGCCATCAACCGGATGGCCGTGCATGGGGCCGAGCGTGACCAGGGCTCCGCCCCCGGCGAGCCGGGGGCGACGGGCGGCGCCGGCGACGCGGCGCACGGCGCCGATCCGGTCCGCCCCGGGGAGGAGTCGTGAGGGTCGCCTGTCTGGACGCCGCCAGCGGCGTCAGCGGCGACCTCTTTCTCGGCGCGCTCGTCGACGCGGGCGTGCCGCTCGGCGTGCTGCAGACCGCCGTCGACACCCTCGGCGTCGAGGGGCTGCGGCTCACCGCCGCCGCCGCCAGTCGCGACGGCGTCCGGGCCACCAAGGTGGACGTCACCTATCCGCCGCAGGACGAGCACCGCCACCTGCGGCACATCGTCTCCCTGATCGAGGCCGCGGCGCTTCCCAGTCCGGTCAAGGAGGGGGCGATCGCGGTGTTCGGCCGCCTGGCCGAGGTCGAGGCGGCCGTGCACGGCGTCAGCGTCGACTCCGTGCACTTCCACGAGGTCGGCGCCGCGGACGCCATCGCCGACGTGGTCGGGTCGGTGACCGGTCTCCACCATCTCGGCGCCGAGCGGCTGCTGGTGGGCTCCATCAACGTCGGCTCGGGTGAGGTCCTGTGCGACCACGGCGTGCTTGCCGTCCCGGCGCCGGCGACTCGTGGGCTTCTCGAGGGCTGGACCTGTCATGTGGCCGGTCCGGCACGGGAGCTCACGACGCCCACCGGCGCGGCGCTGGTGACGACGTTGGGCTCGCAGGTGCAGGCGCTGCCCCGTCTGCATGTCGCGACCTCCGGCTACGGGGCCGGGGGGAGCGATCCTCCAGGGTGGCCGAACGTCCTGCATCTGACCGTGGGTGAGCCGGCGGCGAGGCTCGACGATGGTCGTGAAGTCTCCGCCGTCGGAGGCAGGTATACTGGGCATACGCCCAAATCGAACAGATCGTAGCGGAGGCTGGACGTGTCATCCGATCGACGTGCAGATGGAGTCGGTTCGCAGGGGATGACGCTGGTCAGGGTCCTCGGCATCTCGGGAAGCCCCCGTCTGCGCGCGACCGACCACGCCGTCCGTCACGCCCTCGACCACGCGCGCGAGCGCTGGGGAGCCGAGAGCGACTACTTCAGCGCGCACCGCAAGGCCATCGGCTTCTGCCGTCACTGCGACGTCTGCGTGAAGAAGAAGCAGGGCTGCGTCGTCGACGACGACATGGGCGAGCTGTATCCCAAGCTGGTGCGCGCGGATGTGTGGATCCTCGGCAGCCCCGTGTACCAGGGCACCGTCAGCGGACAACTGAAGACGGTCTTCGATCGCTGCCGGGCGCTCGTCGCCAAGGACCCGGCGGTCTTTCGCAACAAGGTCGGCGCCGGCATCTGTGTCGGCGGCGACCGCAGCGGCGGGCAGGAGCCGGCGCTGCAGACGATCATCGACTTCTGCATCATCAATCAGATGCTGCCCGTCGGCGGCGGGTCGTTCGGCGCCAACATCGGGGCGGCAGTGTGGTCTCGCGATCGCGGCGCGGCCGGCGTCGCTGACGACGCCGAGGGGCTGGCGGCTATCCGCCGGGTCACCGACCGCGCGGTCGAGGTGGCCACTCTGCTGCGCCGCGCGCGGCCGGAGAAGGAGCCGGCGGGATGACGCTCCGCCTGGCATGGGGCATCACCGGGGCCGGCGACCTGCTGGCCGAGACGCTCGCGGAGATGGAGAGCGTCGCCGCGGCCCCCGACGTGGAGGTCACCGCGGTGCTCTCGAAGGCCGCGGTCACCGTCGTGCGCTGGTACGGCCTGCGGGAGCGGCTGGCGGGGATCGCGCGGGCCGTGGTGGAGGAGCAAGACGCGAACACACCGTTCGTCGTCGGCAAGCTGCAGACCGGGCGGTACGACCGCCTGGTGGTCGCCCCCGCGACGGCCAACTCCGTCGCCAAGATCGTGGGCGGGATCGCCGACACCCTGATCACCAATGCGGTGGCGCAGGCCGTGAAGGTGGACGTGCCCGTCCTGGTGCTTCCGGTCGACCAGAGGGAGGGCACGACGACGACGGTCCTGCCGGGCGGGGAGCGCCTGGAGCTGCGGATCCGGTCCGTGGACATCGAGAACTCCCGGCGGCTGGCGACGATGGAGGGCATCGCCGTGCTCGCCGGGCCCGAGGGCATCCGGTCCGCACTGGGACTGCCGCCCCGAGACGTCGTCGGTGCTCCATGAGAGTGTCGGTCACGACAGGAGCGCGTCTGCACCTCGGGTTCACGAATTTGGGCGACGACTCGGGGCGGTCCTGCGGAAGCCTCGGCGTTGCGCTTGACCGGCCGACGACATCGGTCGTCGTGCAGGATGCGGCCGACGGGGCTGGTGCAGACCTCCCGGAGCACGTGCGCGCGTGCGTCCTGCGCTTCTGCGCGCACTACCGGGTCGATCCGGGAGTCGCGGTCACCATCCGTGAGAGCATCCCCGCGCACGTGGGGCTCGGGTCGGGGACGCAGCTCGCGCTGGCGATCGGCCTGGGGCTGTCGAGGCTGTATGAACTGGAAGCCGGGCCGGCGGACATCGCGCCGGTGATGGGGCGCTGCCGGCGCTCGGGCATCGGGGCCGAGGCGTTTCGCGCCGGCGGGTTCATCATCGACGCCGGCCACCGCGCGGGCGCGCACTGTGCGGATGCTCGCCCTGCGATCGTCTGGCGGCGGGAGTTCCCCGCCGACTGGCGCTTCGTGATCGCCGTGCCCGACGCGACCCACGGGCTGAGCGGGGGGTGCGAGGAGCAGGTGTTCGAGCGCCTCGCCCCGGCGAAGCGCATCTCGGAAGAGGTGTGCCGCCTCACGCAGCTGAGCGTGATGCCGGCTCTGGTGGAGCACGACATCGAGGAGCTCGGGCGCGCTCTCACGGCAGTCGACCGGAAGACCGGTGAGTACTTCTCTCACCTTCAGGGCGGTGTGTACGGCAACGGAGGCACGAGCCGCGCGATCGACGCCATGCTGGGTGCGGGCGCGCACGGCGCGGGGCAGAGCTCGTGGGGCCCGGCGGTGTACGGGCTGGTCCACGAGCGCGCGGCCGAGGACGTGGCGGCGGAGGTGCGGCGGCGCCTGGGCGACGAGGCCGCCGCGGAGGTGTTCGTCTGCAAAGCGCGCAACACCGGGGCCCTCGTGCACGTCGACGCCGGGGTGGTGTCGCTATGAGTGGATGCCGGCGTCGCGCAGGAGCGCGTCCATGGCGAGGGCGTACGACGAACCCGGCGCCACCTTGCGAACGACCCGTCGGTTCTCCTCGAGCGCCGCGGCGATGACGGCGGTGTCGTGATGGCGGCGCCTGCTTGCCATGATCAGGCTCTCGAGCAGGAGTCCCTTGGCGCGGTTGATGAGCCGCGGCGCCGCATCCATGCGGACGTGCGCCACGGCGGCCGTGATGCGGGTGCGCCCGGCGCCCAGCGCCTGATGCAGCAGGGTGAGCTCCACGACCGCGGCGGCAGTGGTCAGACAGGGCGCGGCGACGCGTTCAGCCTGCCTGAAGTCGAGGTCGCCGCGGCCGGAGGCCGCCCGCGCGAGCGTCGTGACGCCGTCCGGGAAGTTCGCGACGAAGTCGCCGCCGCCGAGGATCGCGCCGAGGGTCCGCGACCCTTCGTAGGCGTCCAGCTGGAGTGTCGTTCCGTCGTCGGTCCACACGCCGAAGGGGGCCGCGTGCGGAGCGCCGCCGACGAACGTCGTGAGGAGGACCTCGTAGATCCACCGCGTTCGCAGGCCGAGGCCGTCAAGGCTGCTCATGGTGCGTCCTGTCTGCGGATGTGTGTTCCATCGCGAAGAAGTGAGGGGACGGGGCCGGCACCGGAGTATACCGCGAGGTCTGCTTCGGAGGCACGGCCCGTCCCGGCAGGCGCACGGCTCATTGAGCCGAGGGAGGTCAGAGTGAGATGAAGAAGATCCTGCTCCAGCTGGACGGCGACAGGACGCCCAGCGTCTTCGATGCGATCACCGCCTACGACGCCGGTGTGGACGCGCTGCTCCAGCACGGATCCGTGGAGCCCGCCGAGGTCCGCGCGATCGTCTACGGCGCGATGTTCACGCGCGGCGGCGACGCGCTCAAGAACTCGGCCGTCTTCATCGGCGGCGCCGACGTCGCCAAGGGCGAGGCGATGCTCAAGGAGGCGTGCGGCGCCTTCTTCGGGCCGGTCCGCGTCTCCGTCATGCTCGACGCCAACGGGTGCAACACCACGGCGACCGCGGCGGTCGTCAAGCTTCTCTCCGCGGGCGATCTGCGCGGCAAGAAGGTCGTGGTGCTGGCGGGGACCGGCCCTGTCGGCCGTCGTGCGGCCGGGCTGCTGGCAAAGGAGGGCGCCGACGTCGTCGTCGCCGAGACCCTGCCGACGGAGACCATGGAGCGCGCGACGGCTGCCTGCGCCGACATCAACGAGCGCTTCGGGGTCACCGTGACACCGGGCGCCGCCCCGGACGTGGAAGGCACCAGCTGCGTGCTGGACGGAGCGGAGGCGGTGCTGTGCACCTGTGCCGCCGGCATGCAGCTCGTCCCGGAGAAGCTCTGGAGAGAGCACCCCACGCTGCGCGTGCTGGGTGACGTCAACGCGGTCCCGCCGCTCGGGCTCGAGGGCACGAAGGCGACGTGGGACGGCAAGGACGTGGACGGCAGGATCGTCTTCGGCGCGCTGGGCATCGGCGGGTTCAAAATGAAGGTCCACCACCGCGCGGTCGAACGGCTCTTCGAGCAGAACGATCTCGTGCTGGACGCCGAGGAGGTCTTCGCGCTGGCCAGGGAGCTGGCCGGGTAGTGCGGACTCTCGTCCTCGGAGTGAGTACGCGGGCGGCGGTGGAGTCCGCCGTCCGCGGCGGCCACGAGGTCGTCGCCGTGGACTTCTTCGGCGACCGCGACCAGGCGGGGCTCGCGGAGAGCTACGCCCTGCGCCGCGATCTGGGTCTGCCCGCCACGGCGGAGGGCCTCGAAGCGGCGGCGGGGCGGCTCCGCGCCGACGCCGTCGTCTATGGTTCCAGCCTCGAGAACCACCCCGAGGTGGTCGCGAGGCTGGCCGGGCGCCGGCGCGTGCTGGGCAACTCCGCCGAGGCGCTCCGCGAGGTACGCGACTGGGCTGTGCTGCGACGCTTCTGCCGCGAGGCGGGCATCGCGCACCCGGTGACGCTGCTTCGCGGGGAGGAGCGCGGGGCGGGGCGCGGCCGCTGGCTGCGCAAACGCGTGCGCAGCGGCGGCGGTCACGGCATCGCCCCGTGGGACGGGAGCGCTCTCGACGACGCACACGTGCTGCAAGCCGTCGTCGAGGGGGCGCCGGCGTCGGTCGCGTTCGTGGCCGACGGCGCCCGCAGCCGCGTGTTCGCCGTCACCGAGCAGCTGCTCGGGATCGCCGCGCTGGGCGCCTCCGGTTTCTCCTGGTGCGGCAACATCCTGCCGCCGGAGGTCGACGGCGGCGTGGCCGGCGGCGCCTCGCTGTACGGCGAGCTCGACGCGATGGCTGCGGCGCTCACGCGGCGCTTCGGGCTCGTCGGCGTGAACGGCCTGGACGTCGTGATCGGCCGCGATGCGGAGGGCGCCCCGCGGGCGTACCTCATCGAGGTGAACCCTCGCTTCAGCGGCTCGATGGAGCTCGCGGAGTGGTCCTCCGGGGTCAACGTGTTCTCGCTTCACCTGGACAGCTTCGCCGGGCGCCTGCCGGAGACCGCCGTCGCGGCCCCCGCCGGCCGCGACACTCTCGGCAAGGCCATCGTCTATGCGCGGCGCGCGCTGGTCGTTCCGGACGCGGACGACTGGCCGGGGAGCGCCGCGCGGGATCTCCCGTGGCCCGGCGAGCGGATCGAGAGAGGGCACCCGGTCTGCACCGTGGTGGCCCGTGGCCGGGACCGCCGGGACTGCTTCGGCGGTCTGCTCGCGGCCGCCGGCGAAGTGTACGGCGACAACGACGAGTGGAAGGAGGGGAGTCGTGAGCCAGCGTCTCACCCTGATCACCGGTCGCACGCGCAAGCAGGCGATCGGCATGCACAAGGGCAAGAACTCGCCCGAGTACCTTGAAGCCACCGGGCTCGTCGAGATGAACGCCGAAGACATGGCGCGACTGCCCGTCGCGGACGGGGCGCCGGTCATGCTCCGGACGGCGGAGGGCGAGGTCGAGTTGACGGCGCGGGCGGCGTCGCTGCCGCAGGGACTCGTCTTCGTGCCCATGGGCACCGCCGTGAACCGGCTCATCGGTACCGAGACGATGGGGACGGGCATGCCCTCGTTCAAAGGACAGCACGTGGACGTCACTCCCGTCCTCGAGGGAGGGGGCGCCACGTGAGCCCCGTCGTCGAACACGTCACGTGCCCGTTCTGCGGCTGCCTCTGCGACGACATCGCCGTCGAGACGGAGGGGAACGAGATCGCCAAGGTGCGCTTCGCCTGCTCGAGCGGTCAGGGCATCTTCAAAGAGTACGACCCGCGGCCTCGCCTGCCCCTCATCGACGGTGAGGAAGTGGAGTGGGACGAGGCCGTGGCGGAGGCGGCGGCCACCCTCTCCGCCGCCGACAGCCCGCTGATCTACGGCCTCAGCTCGACGGCCAGCGAGGCGCAGCGCAAGGCGGTGGCGCTGGCCGATCGCCTCGGCGCCGTGATCGACTCCACGTCGTCGGTCTGCCACGGCCCCACGGGCCTGGCGATGCAGGCTGTCGGGGAGCCCACGTGCTCGCTCGGCGAGGTGCGCGACCGCGCCGATCTGCTCGTCTTCTGGGGCTGCAACCCGGACGCGTCGCACCTGCGGCACTTCCCCCGGTTCTCGCTGACGGCCAAGGGCGCGCTGACGCCCAACGGACGCGCCGACCGGACGGTGTACGTGGTCGACGTGCGCCCTACCGGGAGCTCGAAGAAGGCCGACCACTTCCTCCAGGTGGAGGTCGGCTCCGACTTCGAGCTCCTCACGACGCTGCGGCTGCTCGTCAAGGGCATGGAGCCGCCGGCCGAGTCTGTCGGCGGGGTGCCGCTGGAGCAGCTCAGGGAGCTCGCCGAGCGCATGAAGTCGTGCCGGTACGGCGTGGCGTTCATGGGCATGGGGCTCACCATGGCCCCCGCGCGCCAGCTCAACGTCGCCGAGCTCTTCACGCTGGTCGCCGAACTCAACGAGTTCACGAGATTTTCGGTGATACCGATGCGCGGGCACGGCAACGTCACCGGCGCCGACCAGGTCCTGACCTGGACCACCGGCTATCCGTTCGCGATCAGCTTCGCGCGCGGCTACCCGCAGTTCAGCCCCGGCGAGTTCACGGCGGTCGACATGCTGGCCCGCCACGCCGCCGACGCCGCCCTGATCATCGCCTCGGACCCCGGGGCGCACTTTCCCGCGGCTGCCGCGGCGTATCTGCGCAGCATCCCGACGATCGTCATGGACCACGGGCCGAGCGTCGTCGCGTCTCACGCGCACGTCCTGTTTCCCACGGCGGCCTACGGCGTCGACGCCGCCGGCACGGCCTACCGCATGGACAACGTCCCGATCCCTCTTCACCAGGTCATCTCGACCGGGCGCGCCACCGACGAGGAGATCCTCGACCGGATCATGGAGGCGGCGACATGATGCTCGGCATCATCGGCGGGCGTGTCTACGACCCGCAGAACGGTCTTGACGGCGAGGTCGGCGACATCTGGGTGAAGGATGGTCGCGTCGTCGCCGCCGGCGAAGTCGACAGGCAGGCCGCGGAGATCGTCGACGCCGCCGGGCTCGTGGTCATGCCGGGCGGCGTGGACGTGCACGCGCACATCGTCGGCGGTGAGGTCAACGCCGGCCGCAAGCTGCGTCCCGAGGACCACCGCGGCCACGAGCGCGCCCGCTCGGGTGAGCTGCGCGCCGGGACCGGTGGCACCGTGCCTTCGACGTACCTCACCGGCTACCTGTACTCGGAGCTCGGCTACACGACCGTGATGCAGGCGTCGGCGGCCCCGCTGGTCGCGCGGCACACCCACGAGGAGCTCGAAGACGTCCCGAACCTCGACAAGGGCATCTTCGTCGTCATGGGCAACAACCACTTCATCATGCAGTGCATCGCTGACGGGCAGCCCGAGAAGGCGAGGGACTACGTGGCCTGGCTGCTGGGCGCCAGCAAGGGTTTCGCCATCAAGGTCGTCAACCCGGGTGGCGTGGAGAACTGGAAGTGGGGCAAGAACGTCGCGGAGCTCGACGACGAAGTGATCGGCTACGGGGTGACCCCCAGGCAGATCGTGGAGACGCTGGCGTCAGCCGCCGACGACCTGGGGCTGCCTCACTCGGTCCACATCCACGGCATCAACCTGGGCCGGCACACCAGCGCCCGCACCACCATCGAGATGATCAAGACGCTCGAGGGCCGTCGCGCGCACCTGTGCCACCTCCAGTTCCTGAGCTACGGCGCGGGGCGGGGGCACGTGCACAGGTCCGAGGCCGCGGCCGTCGCCGAGGCCGTCAACGCCAGCCCCGGCACCACGGTCGACATCGGGCAGGTGATCTTCGGAGAGGCGACCACGATGACGTGTGACGGCCCGTTGCAGTACGGGCTCCACCGGACGACCGGTCACAAGTGGATCAACGACGACGTGGAGGGCGAGTCCGGCGGGGGCGTCGTACCGATCACGTACAAGCCCGGCAATCCCATCAACGGGACCATGTGGCTCACCGGCATGGAGCTCTTCATGCTCATCGACGATCCGTGGAGAGCCTTCCTCAGCACGGATCACCCGAACGCCGGGCCCTTCACGAGCTACCCGCAGGTCATCAAGCTCCTCATGGACCGTGACTATCGCATGGAGATGTTCGAGAGCCTCCACCCGCGGGCGCGCCGGGGAGCCCTGCTGCCGGAGCTCGACCGCGAGTACTCGCTCGGCGAGATCGCCGTGATCACGCGCGCCGGCCCGGCGCGCGCCCTCGGCCTGGAGCGGAAGGGGCACCTCGGCGCCGGCGCGGATGCCGACATCACGGTGTACGAAGAGCGCCCGGACAAGGAGGCGATGTTCTCGCGTCCGCGCTACGTGTACAAGGGCGGAACGCTGGTGGCCCGGGACGGCGTCGTTCTCGCCGACGTGGCCGGCCGGACGTTCTCGGTGGCGCCGGAGTACGACCCCGGCCTCGAGCCCGAGCTGCGCGAACACTTCAAGGAGACGTACACGGTATCGTTCGACAACTACTCGACGCTCGCTGGTCATGGAGTCCCGACCGAGGTCGTCGCCTGCGGCTGAGGAGGTCCGGAGATGGCCCGAGACATGGGAGTCCGGCTGCGGCGCGACACGCAGCAGGAGCGGCCGGCCGTGCCGGTAGCGTTGAGTCGCGCCGGGGTGACGAATCTTCGCCGGATCATCTCGATCGAGGAAGACGGCAAGGCGGAGCTGTTCTACGCGACGCTGGACCTCTTCGCCGATCTGAGCGCGGACTATGCCGGCGTCCACATGTCTCGCTTCAGCGAGGTGGTCGAAGACCTTGCCGAGGGTCTCACGCGCAGGCCCTTCGCCGACATCGAGTCGCTGGCGCGGCGCATGGCCGAGGAGGTCGTCGAGACGCAGGAGGCTCTGCGCGCCGAGGTCCACATCAAGGCGCAGTCGCCGCGCTCCAAGCGGACTCCCGTCACGGACCGGCCGACGGAGCAGCTCTACACGCTCGTGGGCATCGCCGCCGCCACGCACGAGCGCACGCGCCTGCTCGTCGGCGTCGAGGTGAACGGCCTCACCGTATGCCCCTGCGCCCAGGACATGGTGCGCGAGGAGTCTCTGGACCGCCTCCGCGAGGACGGCTTCAGTGAAGAGGAGGGTGAGAGGATACTCAGCCTGCTTCCCATCGCCTCGCACAACCAGCGGGGGAGAGGCACGCTGCTGATCGGCTCGGAGCTCAGTGTCGGCGCCGAGGATCTCGTGGAGATCGTCGAGGCGTCGATGAGCTCCGAGATCTACGAGCTGCTCAAGCGGCCCGACGAGCTCTTCGTCGTCGACAAGGCGCACCGCAATCCGCGCTTCGTCGAGGATGTGGTGCGAGAGATGCTGCGCCGGGTCGTCGAGGTCTACCCGGATCTCGGCGATGGGGCCTTCGTGCTCGCCCGCCAGGAGAACTTCGAGGGCATCCACGAGCACAACGCCTTCGCCGAGCGGTCCGGCACCCTCGGGGAGATCCGGCCCGAGCTCGCCGGCAACTCGTTCGCCGCGCGCCACACGTCGATGACCGAGTGGCTTGCGGGGTAGGGAGAACAGGCCGTGACCGACATGCTGTTCGTGACCGGCAGGCTCGCCGCCGACGCGCTGCGCAGGACGCTGGGCAGGCTCGACCTCGACTTCGATCACGAGGTGCTCGTGCTCGACGGCTCTGTGGCCGCGCTCATGCGTACCGAGTGGATCGCCCGGCGGCTGCCCGGGGACTGCGGCTGCGGGCAGGTGGTGATCCCGGGGCTGTGCCGCGGCGACCTTACGCCGATCGAGGCCAAGGCGGGCGCGCCGGTGGTCCGTGGACCGAAGGACCTCAAGGACCTGCCCGTCTTCCTGGGCCACGAGCTCGACCTCGAGGGCTACGGCGAGTACAAGACGCGCATACTCGCCGAGGTCGTCGAGGCGTACCGGCTGCCGTTCTCCGAGATCCTGGCGCAGGCAGAGTACTACCGCGCGAGCGGCGCCGACATCATCGACCTCGGCGCGCCGCCCATGGAGGAGTTCCCCGGCGTGGGCGGCGTCGTCGCCGGGCTCAAGGAGCGCGGTTTCGCGGTGAGCATCGACAGCTTTCACGAGGCGACCATCCGCGAGGCCGACGAGGCGGGGGTCGACCTGCTCCTGAGCGTCAACGCGCAGAACGCGGAACTGGTTCCGCACCTCCGCTGCAAGGTGGTCGTGATCCCCGACTTCGGCGAGGGGCTCGAGTCGCTGGAGCGTAACGTGGCCACAGTCGAAGCCCTGGGCGCCACGTACGTGATCGACCCCATCCTCGACCCACTCAGCTTCGGGTTCACGGAATCCCTCGGGCGGTTTGCGGAGACGCGGCGGCGGCACCCGGACGCCGAGATGCTCATGGGTCTCGGCAACCTCACGGAGCTGACGGACGCCGACAGCGTGGGCATCAACGCCGTCATGGCCGGGGTGGTCGCCGAGCTGGGCATCGACTACGTGCTCACCACCGAGGTGATCAGCTGGGCTCGCGGCGCGGTGCGGGAGCTCGATCTGGCGCGCCGGCTCATGCACTACGCGGTCACCACGAGGGTCCTGCCCAAAGGGCTCGATGGACGTCTGGTAGCGCTCAAGGACACCCCGTTCGAGTGGTACGCCGAGGACGAGCTTCGCGACATGCAGCGAGAGGTGCGCGACAGGCACTACCGGATCTTCACGGATGAGCGCCGGGTGTACGTGTTCAACCGCGATACGTTCCTGTGCGGGCGCGACCCTCACGAGCTGTTCGCGGCGCTCGACGTCTCCGACGCAGGGCATGCCTTCTACCTGGGCTGCGAATTGGAGCGTGCCGCGCTGGCCGTGCGTCTGCGCAAGAAGTACACGCAGGAGTCGCCGCTCGACTGGGGCTATCTGAGCGCCGACGAAGCGCCCCCCGGCGGCGCCGCCGGCGATGCCGCCTGCGGCGGCGAGGCCGCCGGCACGGACGCCGACTGCCGTGACGGAGACGGGGCGCCGTCGTGACGCGCGTCGTCGGCATCGACCCCGGGACCGTGAGCTTCGACCTGTGCGGCCGGGACGGCGAGGAGGTGTTCCTCGACGTGACGCTGCCCACCGCCGACGTGGCCGCCGATCCGGCATCGCTCGTAGGCCTTCTCCGGGCGGCCGGACCGCTCGACCTGGTGGTGGGGCCGTCCGGGTACGGTCTGCCGTGGACGGACGCCCGGGACGTCGGCCCGGAGGAGATGGACCTCCTGCTCCTGGCCGACGACAGAGATGGGCCTCGGGGGACGATCGTCGGCGGCATGCGCCGGATCGTGACGGCGCTCGTGGACAGTGGGCTTCCGCTGTGCTTCGCGCCCGGGGTGGTGCACCTCCCGACCGTCCCCGCGTACCGCAAGGCGAACCGCATCGACATGGGCACCGCCGACAAGGTGTGCGCGGCGGTCCTGGCGGTGTGGGAGCAGGCGCGGCGGCTGGGCGTGCCGTACCGCGCGACGTCCTTCGTGTCGGTCGAAGCCGGCGGAGCCTTCACCGCCGTCTTGGCGGTTCACGAGGGCAGGATCGTCGACGGCTCCGGAGGCACCTCCGGCGCCATGGGTCTGCAGGCGCTGGGCGCGGTCGACGGTGAGCTGGCGTACCTCCTGAGGGAGTTCCCGAAGGACGTGCTCGCCGGCGGCGGCGCCGCGTGGATGGCCGGCGCTCCCGGGTGCTCCGCGGAGGAGTTCGAGGCCGCGGCCTTGAGGGACCCCGACGCCGCGCTCGCGCTCACCGCGTGGCTCGAGGACGTCGTCAAACGGGTGGCCGCGGAGGCGACGCTGGTCGAGGCGCCGCGGGAGATCCTGCTTCTGGGTCGCGTCGCACGCGTTCCGGGTTTGCTCCGCCGGTTCACCGAGGCGCTCGGCCGCTTCGCTCCGGTGCGCGCGGTGG
>CAYTRM010000029.1:0-13649 GCA_964440225.1 uncultured Thermoleophilia bacterium
GACCTCCAGCGCTTCGGCGTCGGCGACCTGGTCGTACCCGCCGCGGCGCTCGTCGCGCACCAGACGGCCGCCGTCGAGTTGCAGGACGCGGCGGCGCATGCGGTTGACCATGTCGCGGTCGTGGGTGGCGACCACGATCGTCGTCCCGGTGCGGTTGATGCGCACCAGAAGCTGCATGATGCCGACGGCGGTCTCGGGATCGATGTTCCCGGTGGGCTCGTCGGCGAGGAGCAGCGGCGGGTGGTTGACGAACGCGCGCGCCACACTGACGCGCTGCTGCTCGCCGCCGCTGATCTCGTGCGGGTAGCTGTTGGTCTTCTCGGTCAGGCCGACGAGGCTCAGGATCTCGGGCACCTTGCGGCGGATGCTGCGCCGCGGCTCGCCGACCACCTCGAGCGCGTAGGCGACGTTCTCGAAGATGGTCTTGTTGGGCAGCAGCTTGAAGTCCTGGAACACGCAGCCGATGTTGCGCCGCAGCAGCGGCACCTTGCTGTGGCGCAGGGTGCCGAGGTTGCGGCCGGCTACCAGGATGCGGCCGGAATCCGGCACGAGCTCCTTGAGCACGAGCTTGATCAGCGTCGACTTGCCCGAGCCGGAGGCGCCCACCAGGAACACGAATTCACCCTTGCCGATGTGGCAGGTGAAGTCCTGGAGACCGACCACGTCCGGGTCGTAGATCTTGGTGACGTCTTCGAAGACGATCATGGGATGGGTTCTCCCTTGTCAGCCGTCAAAAGGCCAAGCACCGATTATGAGGGGCCGCCCCGGGTTGCTCAACCCGCCGCACCGGCGGGCATCCACCGGGGCCGCCCTTGGGGGACGGAGTGCACCGTACGCGCCGCGACAGATGCAGCGGTCCTCGTCGATCGCGACCTTCACGCGCACCTCCGCCGCTCGTTCAGCCCAATCGAAGGGGGCCGCCGTGAGCAAAGAAGGACTGTTGGAGCGAGCCAATGAGCACTGGTGTGGCCGGCGACCCCTGCCACTGGTTCGCCGCCGGGGAGGCGGTTCCTGCCGGGGCTCCTGCCGGGCTTCCCGCCGGGCGGCCGGAGCAGAGAACGAGGGCCGACCGGGGTAAGCAAAGCCTGGCGAGTCAATGCTAAGAGGGGAGGTCGGCCCTCAGGTGCACTCTACCGCGTCGACCGGCATGTGTCACGTAGTACTCTCGTCTACCGCGCAGGCAGCCGCGCCGGCGGGCGCGAAGCTCCAGGATCCCTCGGAGCGCCCGCGCGGCCCGGGACCGGCCGTCAGACGTTACCGAGCCTGCACAGTTCGCAAGTACAGCCCGCCAGGTGCATCCACGGGCCCGGCGGGACCAGCGCGGGATCCCCGGCCGGACGGCGGCGGAGACCGTCGGTGACGTCGGTCACGTAGAACCCCCGCCCGTCGAACTCCCAGAGCGCTCCGGTCGGCGTCGGGCACACGGCCGGGAGCGCGTCCGCGGCGATCGCCTCCCGGTCGAAGGCGAGGTACGGCCAGCGCAGCGCCTGCTGGTCCGGCCACGCGGCAAGTGCGACATCGGCCTCGCGACACTCCTGTGTCGGTGATGGCGACATGTGCCTCCCCTCGTCACGGCACGCCCGGCGCGCGCGTTCCCGCTATGAGTATCGGCCGCAGGGCCGCCGGCGCCATGAGGCGAGCTGCTCGTTCGCGACCGGGTGGCGGCCTCAACGGCCGTGGGAGCGATGGCGCGCAGCGACGCGCCCCGCACCGGACGGAGCGGGAGCAGGGGCGGGAGGAACGCTGCGGCCTCCCGCCCCCCGCCTCACCAGCGCTCGTACCGCACGAGCTCCTCGAGCGGGCGGCGACCGGTGCGTGCGCGATCCTTGTCGGGATAGCCGAGCGGCGTGAACGCGATGGGCTCCACGTCGTCCGGCAGCCCAAGCACCTCGCGCGCGGCGGCGGGGTCGAAGGCGGCGACCCAGCAGGTGCCGAGCCCCAGCGCCGTCGCCGCCAGCACCAGGTGGTCCATGGCGATGGTCGCGTCGACCTCGTCGTAGGGCTTGTCGTCGACGCGTCGCCAGGCCTCGCCCGGCACGGCGACGAAGCCGAGCACGAGCGGCGCGGAGGTGAACCAGCGGCGGCCGTAGATGCGCCCCAGCTCGTCCTCCCTGCCCTTCGTGTGCAGCACGACGACGCGGAAGGGCTGCCGGTTGGCGGCGGTCGGCGCCTGCCGCGCCGCCTCGAGCACCTTCGTCAGCGCCTCGTCGTCCACCGGGTCGGGCTTGTAGCCGCGCACGCTGTAGCGGGCGGCGATCGCCTCGAATACGTCCATAGGGCTTCCTCCTTTCGCCCGCGAGCCGGCCGCGCCGCGCGGGCGCGGGCTCACGGTCGTCGCTTCGCCGGACCGGCGACACGGGTCCCGCCGCCGGGGCGGTCCCGCCCTCATCCTACCCCCGCCGCCCCGGCGCGGAGCGGGCGCACCCCGGGCAGCGATAGGATTGGCGCCGGCCGCGACTGAAGGGACCGCCACGTGTCACGCAAAGGCTGGCTGCTGTTCATCGCCCTCTGCGTGATCTGGGGCATCCCGTATCTGTTCATCCGCATCGCCGTGCGCGAGCTTCCGCCGCCGGCGCTCGTCTTCGTGCGCACGGCCCCGGCGGCGCTCCTGCTCATACCGTTCGCCCTGCGCCAGGGCGGGCTTCGCTCCATCCTGGCGCGGTGGCGCTGGCTTCTCGTCTACACCGTACTCGAGCTCTGCGTCCCCTGGCTGCTGCTGGCGCACGCCGAGGAGCGCATCTCGAGCTCGACGGCCGGCCTGCTCGTGGCCACGGTCCCGCTCATCGGCGCGGTCCTGTACTGGGCCGCCGGAGTCGCCGACCCGCTCGACGTACGCCGTCTCGTCGGCCTGATCATCGGCTTCACCGGCGTCGCCGCCCTCGTCGGGATCGACATCGGCGGCAACGACCCGCTGGCCTTCGTCGAGATGGGCATCGTCGCCTTCTGCTACGCCACCGGCCCGCTCGTCATCAGCCGGTGGCTCACCGATCTGCCGGCGATCGGCGTGATCGCGGCGTCCCTCGCGCTGACCGCACTGCTGTACGCACCCGCCGGGATCGCGACCATGCCGTCGTCCGTCTCGGCCGAGACCGTCGGCTCGGTGGCGATGCTGTCGCTGGTCAGCACGGCTCTCGCCTTCCTGCTCTTCTTCGCGCTGATCCGCGAGGTCGGCCCGGCGCGCTCCACGGTGATCACCTACATCAACCCGCTGGTCGCCGTGCTGCTCGGCGTCGCCTTCTTGAGCGAGCCGTTCACCCTCGGGATCGCCGTCGGCATGCCGCTGATCCTGCTCGGATCGGTGCTCGGCACGGCGCCGTCCCTGCGGAACCGGGCCTCACCGGGCGAGCGCCCGTCCTCGGAGCCGTCCGGACCGCCTGCGGCACCGCCGGCGCCGTAGGCCTGCCGGCGGCGTCACGAGTTGCTCGCGACCCACTCCCGCGTCGGGGCGACCTGATTGAAGGTGAAGAGGTGCACGCCGCCGAGACCCAGGCCGTCGTCGAGATGCGCGGCCACCGCCCCGGCGAGCGGCGTCGGGTCGTACCGGCGGCTGCGCGCGAGCGCGGCGAGCTGGCGCCGGTTCTTGCGCAGGTAGCGCAGCGAGGCGCCGACCCCCGATTTGAGCGAGATCTCGGCGAGCTTGCGACGCTCTACCACTCCGGGCAGACCGACGAGCACCGGCAGGTCGACGCCGGCCTCGCGGATGGCCCCTACCCAGCTCACGAGAGCGTCCGTGTCGAAGCAGAGCTGGGTCACGATGTGCGTGGCGTGCGGCTGCTTGCGCAGCAACGCCTCGAGCAGGAGGTCGTCGGCGATCAGCGGGTGACCCTCGGGGTATCCACCGATCCCGATACGCTTGAATGGATGCGCCATGCCGGCCAGTTCCTCGAGGAGGTCGCCGGCGTCCGCGTACACGCCGGCCGGCGGCGTCGCGTCGCCGCCGATCACGAAGGCCTCGTCGATGCCGGTCCCGTCAAGACGCCGCACGAGGCGCTCCAGCTCGCTGCGCCCGGTGAGCATACGCGCCGAGAAGTGCGGCACCGCCCTGTACCCGCCGGCTGCGAGCACGGTGCTGACGTCTATCGTGCGCTCCAGGCCCTGCGCCGGCGACGCCGTCACGGCGACGGTGGACCCCTCGGGCAGGTCCTGCACCTTCGCCTCGATCCCCGCCACCGGGATCACCTCGTACCGCGGGCCGTCGAGCAGACGGGCCAGAGGCGTCGACTCCACCGTCACAGCGCCTGCGAACTCCATGCTGCACCTCGTCTCGTGTGAATCAGGACAAATTCCACCTTGTTTATACCCACCGGAAGCAGTCTGAGACGCGCCCGGCCGACTGCCGGCCGGCGCCGGCTGCGCTAGGATTGCCGGCGCCCCGCCCCCGCACGAGAGGTCCAGCCGTGAGATCCACGAGCGAGACGCCCATCCCCGGTCTGACTGTCACCATCGACGAGAGGGCCGTGAGGATCTCGAGCGAGCACGAGCTCACGGCGCTCGGCTCCGCCGTCGTCGGTGGCGGGTACGGGCGCTACCGCACGATCCTCAACATGCACGTAGACGACCGCTACGACGGGGAGCGCCCCGGCGACGACATCGCCGACTGCGCGGCAGGCCTCGGGGTCGAGGGCCCGTTCATCGGCCTGATGACCGCCGCGTACACCGAGTACGCCCGAGTCGCCGTCGAGAGCGCCGGCGAGGTCGCGGTCGCAGCCGTCGTCTCGGTCGGCCTGAGCAACACGACGTGCGCAGGCGTCACGCCCCCGGCCGGGCAGGAGGCGCCACCGCGGCCCGACACCATCAACATCGTGCTCCTGGCCGACGCGGCGCTGTCCCCTTCGGCGCTCGTCAACGCGGTGATCACCGCGACGGAGGCCAAGACGATGACGCTGGCGGAGTGGGACGTGAAGACGCCCGGCGGAGAGCCGGCGAGCGGCACCTCGACGGACACGGTCGTCGTCGCCTGCACCGGGCGCGGCGAGACGCTGGACTACGCCGGGCCGGCGACGCTCGTGGGCTGGCTCGCCGCGCGCGCCGTACGCGCGGCGATCACCCGGATCTGCCGAGAGAAGCTCGCGCGCGACGGCGGCCGGCGCGTCGGCTGGTGAGCCGCGGGGCGCGAGCCGGACGCCCTCTATCCCTCGGCTGAGAGCACCTCGTCGATCCAGCCGAGGCCGGCGATGGCGGCCGGGAACCCACAGGTCGTGATCGCCAGCATCGCGACCTGGCGCACCTCGTCCGCGGACGCGCCGGCCGCGAGCGCCTTGCGCGCGTTGGAGCGCACGGAGCCCTCGGCGAGCGCCCCCACGGCGAGGCCGAGCTTGACGAGCCGCGCGGTGCGCTCGTCGAGCGGGCCGGCGGCGTCGGTCGCCTCTCCCAGCCCGTCCAGCGCCTCGGCGACGCCCGGGTAGCTCTCGCGGAAGCCCACGTAGACCTTGGGCAGACGGTCGTCGGTCATGATGTCCCTCCCGGGGCGCTCGTCCTGGGTGGCGCAGCGCGGCTGCGCCCTCGCCACCGTCATTTCACGCGAGGGCGAAGCGGAAACGGGGCGGCCGAGGTCGGCCGGGGTCGGCCGGGGTCGGCCGGGGTCGGCCGGGGTCGGCCGGGGTCGGCCGGCGTCGGCCGGCGTCAGCCGAGGTCGCGCCTCCAGTCCCACTCCGGCGCGATCACATCCGTCCCGTCCGTGTCCTCGATCTCACGGCGCCACGCGACCCGTTTGCCGACCCGCGCGCGCAGCTTCCAGCGCACCGTCTTCTCCTCGCTCTGGATGGCCTCGCGGATCGCCGTGAGCCGCCCGTAGACCCACGCCATCTCCTCCTTGGAGAGGTCGAAGTCGTCGACCATGGCCAGCACGACGTCGATGTTGGTCACGATGTCCTGGTACAGGCCCCAGTCGTCGGCGCAGGTCTCGGCCAGGTACGGCACGCAGATCGACGACTCGTCGTCGGCCTCGCGGAGCGGCACGTCCTTGACCAGCGCGATGACGTCGTGCGCGTCCTTGGCGTTGATCTGGCCGATCTGGACCTTGCCGATGAAGGCGTCGGCCGGCGAGATCGCGTACTCGTCGACGAGCAGGCGGTCGCGGACGTCGAGGTTGTGGTCCATGCGCATGACGTCCATGAAGAGGTCGATGTGGTCGACGAGGCTCGCGGGTCCGTCGACCTGCTTCTCGCTGACACCGATGCGGTACGCCCCCCCGGCGCCGAGCAGCGCCTCCGTCTTGACGTACTGCAGCTGCCCGGCGCCCGTCGCCTCCGTCACGACGCGGTTCTCGGCGTAGCCGAGGCGGCTGAAGACCTGGTGCAGCTCGCGGTTCTGGACGGAGAGACCGACGAGGTCGATGTCCGAGTACTCGCGGTCCATGAAGTCGAGGTCGGTGCAGTAGCGACGCACGGCGAGCCCGCCCATGAGGCGGACCTGGACGCCGTACCGGCGCGCCTCGTCGATGATGCGCATCGCCTCGGCCATGAGCAGATCGGCCGGGCGGTCCGGCGTCCCCTCGAGCGCCGTGCCCGTCTTCATCGGCGCGCCCTTGGGCCTGGTCTCGGACGTCAGGCGCAGGCTCTCGAGCGGCTCCTGGATGGCGTCGAGGATGGGCCGCGCGATGTACGCCCGCGGCCAGCGCCGCTCGGCCAGCTCCTCGAGCATGCCCCACTCCTGCAGGTCGCGGACGGCCTTGCGCGCGGTCGCGTTGCTGACGGAGAGCACCTGCTGGGCCTCCGGCACGGTGACGAAAGGCGTCCGGAAGAGGTCGTCGACCAGGCGGCGGGCGTGGCCGGTGACCTTGGAGCGGTACGTCTCGCGGAGCTTCATGAGCGCGCGCACCTGCACGGCGGCGCGCTCCGCCGTCTCGCGGATCGCGTCCATGAAGAACAGCAGCCACGGCCCCCACTCCCCGTGCGTGCGGATGCGCTGCAGCAGCTGGTAGTAGTCGTCGCGGTGCGCCTCGATGTAGGCGGAGGGATACAGGAGCGGATGCGAGAGGCGCCCACGGTCGATCAGGAAGAGCGTGATGAGGAGTCGTCCGAGGCGGCCGTTGCCCTCGAGGAAGGGGTGGATCGCCTCGAACTGCTCGTGCACGAGGGCGCACTGGACGAGCGGCGGCAGCCCGGTCCGCTCCTGCAGAAAGCGGTCCCACTCGGAGAGGGCGGCGTGCATCTCGGGGACCGGCGGCGGCACGTAGACGGCGGTCTCGAGCGTCGAGCCCGGCGGGCCTATCCAGTTCTGGCCGGTGCGGAACTCCCCGGGCGTCCAGCTGGCGTCGCCCACGCCTTTGAGCAACCGCTCGTGCAGCTCGAGAACGAGCCGGCTGGAGAGCGGCAGCTCCGCGAGGCGGTCGACGCCGTACATGAGCGCGGCGACGTAGTTGCGCACCTCGCGCAGGTTCTCGCGCAGCGCGAGGTCGGGCGCCGCCGCGACCTCGTCGAAGAGCAGGTCGACGAGCGTCGCCGGCGTGCCCTCGATGCGCGACGAGAGGACGGCCTCCTGGCGGAGGAACGGCGCGACGAGTATCTGCGGGTCGCGCCGCGCGCCGGCCAGGCCCGAGAGCTCCCCCAGCGCGGCGTCGGCGGCCGACATCGCCTCCACAAGCTCGCCGCCGTAGGCCAGCCGGGGCGGCAGCGGGGCGGGCATGAACGCCTGGGACCCGTCGGCCGTCGCGACCAGATGACCGGCCTCCGGCGCGTGGAACCCGGTCGCGTCCACAGAGCTACCTCCCTCTCGGGTGAGCGACTGGCTCAGGCGCCGTGGCCGCGATCGGCCTCACGGCTTGAGGTACCGGTCGAACCAGTCGAGGACGATCTCGAACCGCTGGACGCGGTGGACCGGGTTGCCGGACCGCGTCAGCTCGTGGGACTCGGCCGGGAACCGCACCATCTCGACGGGCCGCTTGAGCAGGCGAAGGGTCACGAAGAGGTGCTCCGCCTGCTCGACGGGACAACGCAGGTCGTCCTCCGAGTGCAGGATGAGCAGCGGCGTGTGGATGTCCGTCGCGTAGCTGGACGGCGACATCTTCAGGTAGAGGTCCACGTCCTCGTACAGGAACTTGTCGGTGTACCCCTTGAAGTCCCAGCCGTAGTCGCTGGAGCCCCACTGCGAGTCGAAGTTGTTGACGGCGCGCTCGGAGACGGCGGCCTTGAACCTGTCCGTGTGACCGACGATCCACGACGTCATGTACCCGCCGTACGAGCCGCCGATGACGCCGAGGCGGTCCGCGTCGACGAAGTCGAACCGGCGGACCGCCTCGTCCACGACGGCGAGGCAGTCGTCGTAGTCCACCGAGCCCCACCCGGAGCCCTCCTCGCCGGAGCCACGGATGGCGCGCGCCCACTCCTCGGCGCCGCCGGAGGAGCCACGCGGATTACCGAAGACGACGGCGTAGCCGGCGCCGCAGTACACCTGGAACTCGTCGAAGAAGCCCACGTCGTACTGGCCGTAGGGCCCGCCGTGGATGTTGAGCAGGGTGGGGTGCTTCGCGCCCTGCTCGCAGCCGGCGGGCCGCATGATCCAGGCGTCGACCTCGCTGCCGTCGGCCGAGACGGCGGTGAAGCGCTCGGGCACGACGAGCTCGCGCCCGTCGGCGAACGCCTCGCCGGCGGAGGTGAGGCGGCGGCCCGTGGACGCCGGGTCGTCCGACCCGGCCGACGGGCCGCCGTCGTACAGCTCGCTCAGCCGCGCCGGCTCGCTCGCTGTGAACACGAGCCGGCCGGCCGCCACGTCGAGGCCGGTCACGACGCGCTCGCCGCCGGCGACGAGACGCGGCTCGCCGGGGCCGCCGGCCGGGACGCGGTAGACGTGCACGCGGCCGTGATCCTCGACGACGAAGACCAGGCCGTCGCCGTCCCAGAGCGGCTCGCGCATGCCGGGATACGTGGTGCAGTTGAGGTCGAGCGACCGGGTGAGGAGCGTGAACTCGCCGCTCTCCGGGTCGACCAGCGCCACCTGACTGTGCCTGGGGTCGTCGAACACGCTCTCGTACCGGTGTGCGGCGAGGCGCGATCCATCCGGCGACCAGGAGACGCCGCCGATGCTGCCGCCACCCTGCGTGAGACGCCGCGGCTCCCCGCCGGCGGCGTCCACCAGGTACACGTCGTCGGCCATGGCGAGGTCCCAGTCCTCATGGCGGGCCGAGATGAAGGCGATCGTCCGCCCGTCGGGCGACCAGCACGGCGAGTGGTCCTCGTGGTCGCCGCCCGTGATCTGGACCGGCTCGGCCGACCCGTCGGCCGGGACGACGAAGAGGTGCTGCGGCCTGTCGGCCGTCCACCCCACGCTGTCGAGCTTGTAGTGCAGGCGCGTGATGCGTCGCGGCCGCCGCTTCTTGTCGTCCTCCTCGTCGTAGGCCGCGTCGCGCACGCGCGCGACGAACGCGATGCGCGCGCCGTCCGGCGACCAGACCGCCTGCGAGACGTCTTCCTTGAGGCTCGTGAGCTTGCGCGGCTCGCCCCCCGCCACCGGCATCACGTAGAGCTGCGAGGCCTTGTCCGCGCGATTCGAGGTGAACGCCAGCCGCGTCCCGTCCGGCGACCAGCGCGGGTCGGCGTCGACCTTCTCGCCGCTCGTGAAGCGGCGCGGCGGCTCCGACCCGTCGGCCGCCGCCAGCCAGATCGCACCTCTGTACTCGTTCGCCTTCTCGTCGACGGCGCCGACAACGCACGCCACCGTCGCACCATCCGGCGAGAGCCGCGGATCGGCGACTCCCGTGAGCCGGTAGACGTCACCCGGAACCATGCCCGCCATGTACTGCCCCCTGTCTCCTATCCCAGGTCGCGCCGCCAGTCCCACTCCGGCGCGATGACCTGCGTCCCCTCAGTCTCCTCGATCTCGCGTCGCCAGGCGACGCGCTCACCCACCGTCGCGCGCAGGCGCCAGCGGATGCTCTTGCTCGCATTCTCGACCGACTCCTTGATGGCGGCCAGCCGCGCGTACACACGGTCCTGTTGCGACTCCGTCAGACCGTAGTCGTCGACCATCGCGAGGGCGATGTCGAGGTTGGTCGTGATGTCCTGATACAGACCCCAGTCGCGTGAGCAGACGTCGGCGATGTGCAGCAGGTCGAGCGACGCGTCGTCGTCGACGTCACGCAGCGGCACGTCCTTGACCAGCGCGATGACGTCGTGCACGTCCTTCTGGTTGATCTTCCCGATCTGCATCTTGGCGATGAACGCGTCGGCGGGCGATATGGCGTAGTCGTCGATGTCCAGCCGCTCGCTCACGTCGATGTCGTGGTCCATGCGCATGACGTCGAGGAAGACGTCGATGTGGTCGACGAGCGGCGGCTCGTACGGCGACCCCGTCGCCGACGCGCTCTCGGCGGCGCCCGTCCGCCTGCCCTCCAGGGCCTCCCGGTTGATGAACTGGAGCTGTCCGGAGTCGGTCGCCTGGGAGACGTACCGGTTCTCGACGTAGCCGAGGCCGTCGAAGACCTCGTGGATCTCCTTCTTCTCGTCGGAGAGCCCGATGAAGTCGATGTCCGAGTACTCGCGTTCCATGAAGTCGAGGTCGGTGCAGTAGCGGCGGATCGCGAGCCCACCCGTGAGGCGGAGCCGCGCTCCCCGCGCCCTGGCCGCGTCGACCATCGCCATCGCCTCGTTCATGAGCCGGTCGGCGCGGCGAAGGGGGGCGGCCTGCTCTCCTGCCCCCGACTTGAGCACGGCGCCCTGCGCCTCCGCGCCGGGGAGGCGCCGCAGATCCTCGACCGGGTTGAGCACGGCGTCGAGGACGTGCCGCGCGAGGTAGACGCGCGGCCAGCTCTTCTCGGCCCACTCCTCCAGCAGCCCCCTGGCTTCGAGCTCACGCACCGCGCGGCGCGCGGTCGGGTTGGTCACCTCGAGCACACGCTGCGCCTCGGGGACCGTCATGCAGGGCGTGCGGAAGAGCTCGTCGGCCAGCGTGAGCGCGTGCCCCTTGACCTTCTCGCTGTCGCGCACGTAGTGGCCGATCAGCGCGCGCGCCTGGCGGGTCGCGCGCTCGGCGGTCTCGCGCACGCCGACGGCGAAGAAGGTGAGCCACGGCACCCACTCGCTGTGCGTGCGCACACGCTGCAGCAGCGTGTAGTACTCGTCACGGTGACCCTCGAGGAAGGCGGAGAGGTACAGCAGCGGGCGGGTCAGCCGCTCCCGCTCGATCAGGAACAGCGTGATCAGCAGGCGGCCCAGGCGGCCGTTGCCGCCGACGAACGGGTGGATGCTCTCGAACTGGGCGTGCAGCATCGCGCACTGGATGAGGTCCGGGAGGCGGCCGCGCTCCTGCATGAACTCCTCGAAGACCGCGAGCGCCTCAGGCAGTTCGGACGGCGGCGCCGGCACGTAGGTCGCGGTGGCCAGCGTGGCGCCGGGAGGGCCGATCCAGTTCTGGGAGCTCCGGAACTCGCCGGGCGTGCGTGCGCCGCCGACTTCGCCGCGCAGCAGCCGCTCGTGCAGCGCGCGGATGAAGTCGAGCGACAGCGGCTCTTCGCGGAGCAGCTCGACCCCGAACCGCAGGGTCGAGATGCAGCTGCGGACCTCGCGAAGGTGCTCGCGCGACACGCTGGAGCGCGAGGCGCCGACCTGGTCGAGGTAGAGGTCGGAGAGGCTCACGTCGGCGCCCTCGATGCGCGAGGAGCAGAGAGCCTCCTGACGCTTGAAGGAGGCATCGAGGAGGTGCGGGTCGGGCATCTCGCCGCCGACGCCCGAGAGCTCCCCGAGCGCCGCGTCGGCGCGGGAGAGCGCGAGCACGAGGTCGCGCGTGTACGTCAGGCGGGGAGGCAGCGGCGCCGGCACGAAGGCGGCGTAGCCTTCGGGGCAGCTGACGACCGCGCCGGCCTTTGAAGCGCGGAACTCACTTGGGTCCATGGAGCCGGCCTCGCTTTCGTCGAAGGTCCATCCCGCTCCGATGACTTTGAAAGCTTACGCCACAATAGTTACGAATCGGCTACGACAGTGCAAGTGCGGAGCGAGGCCGCGCCCGCGCTCGTTCGCCCTCAGAGGATGAGCAGGATGCGGGCGACGATGAAGAGCACGACGAGCGCCACCACCGAGCTCCAGTCGATGTCGACGCCGCGGAGGCGCCACGTCGGCACCACCTTGCGAAACAGCACCAGGTACGGCTCGGTGAGCCTGACGAGCCACGCGTTCACGCTGAAGAGCGTGGTGCCCGGCTTGACCCGCATCCACGAGAGCACGGCGCGGCCCACGATGAGCCAGGCGTAGACGACGACGGCCAGGTAGAGGAGATTGAAGATTCCGCGCACGTGGGGCCCTCCGAGCTGGTTGACCGGCAGGCGACCGCGGCCGCCTCGTCGATTGTACAGGGCCGGGGCCGACGTGCGAGCCCCGGCCCCCGGATGGGCCCCCGCGGCTAGCTGAGGTGGTGCGGCGGCGTCAGCCGGTCCCGAGGACCGCCAGCGCCGCGCCCGCGGCTTCGTCTGCCGAGCCGCCGAGCCCGTCGCCGGCGAGCACGGCGGCAAAGGCGCGCACGCAGGCGAGGACGTTGTCGGGCCGGCTGGCGTAGCCCATCAGGCCGACCCGCCAGACCTTGCCGGCGAGCGCGCCGAGACCGGCGCCGACCTCGAGGTCGTGCTCCGCCAGCAGCCGCCCACGCACGGCGGCCTCGTCGACCCCGTCGGGGACGACGACCATGTTCAGCTGGGGCAGCCGGTACTGCTCCTGGACGAGAAGCCTCAGGCCCAGCGCCTCCAGGCCGGCCACCAGCGCCAGGTGGTTGCGCCGGTGCCGCGCCCAGGCGGCCTCGAGCCCTTCCTCCTGCAGCATGAGCAGCGCCTCGTGGAGGCCGTAGAGGGCGTTGACCGGCGCGGTGTGGTGGTAGACGCGAGCGCCGGACGACCAGTAGCCGAGCTGCAGACCGAGGTCCATGAACCAGCTCGGGCACGGGTCCTTGCGCGCCTTGACCTTCGCGAGGGCGCGCTCGTTGAAGCTGACAGGAGCGAGGCCGGGAGGGCAGGAGAGGCACTTCTGGCTGCCCGCGTACACGGCGTCGATCCCCCACTCGTCCACCTCCAGCGGCACGCCGCCGAGCGCCGTGACGGCGTCGACGATCGTGAGGCACCCGTGCCGATGCGCCAGCTCGACGAGCGGCCGCGGGTCGGTGAGAGCCCCCGTGGAGGTCTCGGCCTGCACGAAGGCGAGGATCCTGGCGCCCGGCGTGGCCGCCAGCGCGGCCTCGACCTTGTCGACCGACACGGGGGCGCCCCAGTCGTCGTCCACGACCACAGGGACTCCGCGGGTGCGCACGACGTTCTCCAGCATACGCCCGCCGAAGGCGCCGTTGCGGCACACGATCACCTCGTCGCCCGGCTCCACAAGATTGACGAAGCACGCCTCCATGCCGACCGAGCCCGGGGCGGAGATCGGGAACGTGACGGCGTTCGTCGTCTGGAAGGCGTACCGGAGGAGCTGCATGAGCTCGTCCATCATGCCGGCGAACGCCGGGTCGAGGTGCCCGACGGTGGGCCGCGCCATTGCCTGCAGGACGCGCGGAGGGACGTCGGACGGCCCGGGGCCCATGAGCGTCCGGGTGGGTGGATCGAAGGGCGAAAACTGCGGTCTGGCGACGATCATCACTGCTCCTCGGCTGGGGCGTGTCACGGTGGTCGGGTGCGCGGGCGGATACTACCGCATCCCGCGCCCCGGGCGGACTGAAGCCGTGTCCGGGCCCGG
>CAYTRM010000030.1:0-13539 GCA_964440225.1 uncultured Thermoleophilia bacterium
CGTCACCGCCGCCCCACGTCTGCAGAACCTCCATCATCGGTTCAACTCCGATCGCCGCCTCCAATAACTTCCCTGCATATTGCGATTTCCTGTCGTGCGCGCCTGCGCACGGAACTTCCGATTCGGCAGAACTGCCGGCATGTTGCCGACGAGACCTATGAATATAGGAGGGCATGGCGTAGCACGAGGCGCTACCGGCGCGCAGGAGCGGTCGGCAGAGAGCAGCCCAGCAGGGCGGCCTTGCTGCGGAAAGACGGTCTCCCTGTGAAGCACTACCAGGCTCGTGGTAGCGTGCGTATGCAGAAGGAGGCCGTCTGCGTTTGGGACCTACGCGGACCGTCTGAGCGTCGCTGGGTGGACAGGGGGTTGGCGTGAAACTCGCCTCGGCGCTGGTCGCCTTGGTCGCCGCCGCCGTCCTCATTGGCGGCTGCGGTGGGGACTCGACGTCGGGCGATTCTTGGCTCGGCAGTTGGCGAGAGGTCGTCTCGCCTCAGCGGTATGTGCTCACGCTCTCCCGGCATCAGGAGGGCGGCTATGCCGTGACCTACCCACGCTCGTTCAAGGTGCCGTTCTACGGTGAGCTCAAGGACGACCGGCTCGAGATATACGGCGAGAACGCCTCAGACGTCGTCTGGACGCTCACGTACGACGAGAACGCCGAGCAACTCACCGCGGTCGGGCGACAGGGCACCTTCCACCTCGAGCGTGTGCGGGAGTAGCCGGTGGCGATGCCACCCAACAAGCGGATCCTGGCTCGCCCAACGGTTTCTGTAGTAACCTCGAACCGTCGCGCTCGCAGGTTATCCGCGAAGCGTTGGGCATGCGGGGCCGGGAGGGTGCGCCGATGAAACGAACCGTGATGCTGGCGGTCATGTTCTTGCTGCTGCTGTCACTGGCAAGCTGCGGCAGCTCGAGCGACGACATGGACCCGTTCGTCGGAACGTGGAACGACGGCCCGGACAGCCGGGACTACTGGGTCATCAGCAAGACGGCGGGTACCTACAGCGTGACCGGCTTCGTGACGACCTTCGATCATTGCGAACGACAGGGAGACAAGCTGACGTGCTGGGTGGACGACCTGTTGCGGGGGAAGCCGAGGATCAAGATGACCTTCACAAGCACAGGGCCCGACAAGCTGATGCTGACCGATGCCTGGGGACCCGGTCTCCACATGTCGCTGCACAAGGTGAGCAGCGGCACGGATACACCTTCGCCCTTCTATGGCCACGAGTCGCCGTCGCCGAGTCCTTGACCGCGATGGAGTCCGATCTCGGCGTGAGGTCAAATGGGTGGTGGTCGATGCCCAACAATCGCAAGAACCTGTCTCGCCCAACGGTTCCTGTAGTAACTTCGGACCGGCGCGCTCGCAGCGTATCCGCGAAGCATTGGGTGCACTCCTGTGGACACGTGAGTGGGTGCCGGAGGGCGGAGCGATGACGCAGTTCCCGCTGAACGACAACCTCCGCGGCGCACGACAAGCACGGGCCGAGGGCTACGCCGGCGGCTTCGGCGACCGGCGTCTCTCCTGGCTGCTGCCCGACCGCCGCCTCACCGCGCCGGCCGTGGCTTTGGCCGCCGCCGGCTCCCTGCTCTCTCTCGCCGTCCTGGCGCTTCCCGTGGTCGGCCTCGCCGCTGACGCCCTTCACCCGCGACGGGCTGAGCGGCTCGCACCGCTGATCGGTTACCACCACGGTGGCCTCTGGCTGGCCGTCTGCCTGGTCCTGCTCGCCGCCCTGCTCGCCGCGGCAGCGGCCTCCTTCGCGGGCGGCCCCGCCTCCCGCGGCCGCGGGGTCCCACTCCTCGCCATCGCCGGCGCGCTTGCCGCGCTGGCCGCCATCGCCGCCACCGCTTTCCTTCTCACGCACACCGCCGGTCTCGCCGCGCATGCGTACGACCTGAGCGGGCCGCATCTTCTCCCCAAGGGCCTGCGCTACGAGCCGCCCGCGTTCTGGCCCTACGCGGCGACCCCCGGTCCCGCCCTCTGGACCTGCCTCGCCGCCGGCGTCGTCCTCCTCGCAGCGTCGCTGCTGCTCGCCGTCAACATGATGCGTTTGCGGCGGACCAAGGTGCAGGTGGTCTTCCGTTGACGGCACCTGAGTTCGAGTGCGAAGTGCAACACGTGCGCCGCTGACGACGACCTCTACCCTTCCGCCAGCACCAGCCCCGCGATCCGCTCCGCCGCCTCCTCATGCAACGCCGGGATGGCGTGCGAGTAGGTGTCGAGGGTGATTGAGACCGTGGCGTGTCCGAGGCGCTCACTGATCACCATCTCGACGTCGCGCGCCTTGCCTGCCTTGCCGATGCCCGCACCAACGCGCTCCCCGAGGAGCGCGCGGAACTTGGCGAACGTGGGATCTGACCAGTCCGGCGCCGCGTAGAGCGAGGCCGCGAGCACCTCTCGCGTTGCATCATCGACCTTCTGCGAGACGTCATCGCGGCGGCCTTGGTAGCAGGCGCGTCCGAGGAAGAAGTCGAACGCCGGGCGCCAGTCGGAGGTGAGCTGCTCGGGGATCCAATACGGCAAGAGCATCGTCGTGCCATGGCGCTGCCCACAGGCGAGGATCTCGATGAGTGCCTTGTCGTGCATGTGCCCTCCCTCCCGCTCGAACGGCCACCGACTCGATCATGCTATTCGAGTACGGCGGTCCCGGGAAGGCGGCACTGGCGCAGTGGCGTGGTGAGCGGTGGCCCGATGTGCGGCGTCGGCTTCGAGTCGGCTGCAACTGAGGACACGCTGCATAGGGGCAACTTGTTCGCGCCCGACACGTCTCCAAGACATCCAGCAGCTACACGATTGCCAAGGTGGAGGCATGTCGTCGGAGTGCCGCGCCACCTGAACCTGTGACTCGAGTGTCGTCTCGTTCCTCCCAGGCCGAGCGGTCTCTCGACGACTGGCCTAGTAGCACGCCGGCAAATCAGATATACTGGACACGACCGTCGAGCAGCCGCTGCCCTCCTGCCGGCGCGTCTCGAGCGGATCTCGCTGCGTCATGTGCACCAGGCTGACGTCCTGGGCGACCGGCATCACCCCTCGGGAGACGCATCGCAGCGGCTCTGTGTGTGCTCTTCTTGCCGGCGACGGTCGGGCTGATGTTCGCACTCGCATTCGTCCTCCTGACGGCTCTGGCTTCGCCGTCCACAACGACTCGGCATTCCGTCGGGAATGGAGCTGCCGAGCTCTCGATAAGCGAGGAACGCCTATGCATCGCCACGACCCCGTGACCGACCGCCCACAGATTCGGACCGCGCTGCTGCTCGCCGCCGGTCTCGGCAGCCGCTTGGCGCCCTTGACCGACGCGGTGCCCAAGTGCCTCGTCTGCATGAGCGGCGTGCCGATCCTCGAGCGTCTGGTTCGCTCTCTCGACAGTCACGGTTTTGAGCGTCTCGTGATCGTCACGGGATACAAAGCTGAGGCGATCCGCGACTATCTCGGCGAGAGCTTTGGTGGCATCGCCATCGAGCACGTCGTCAGCCCCCTGTTTGAGACCACCAACAACATCTACTCGCTGTGGCTGGCGCGAAAGCTGATCGACGAGCCGTTCCTGCTGGTCGAGAGCGATCTCGTCTTCGATGGACCTCTGCTGGCGCCGCTGCTGCGGCCGGACCGGATCGCCGTCTCCCGGCAGCTGCCCTGGATGGGCGGCACCACGGTCACGCTTGATGCAGGCGGCAACGTCGACGCCTTCTACCCGCCACCGCCAGGCGTCTACGGGCGGCACTGCACCGATGCCGGCCACTTCATGATGATCAACATCTGCAGCCTCGCGCGCGAGACTTGGGGCGAGGTCTGCGAGGGACTCGACCGGCATGTGGCAGCCGGCCGAACCGGCTTGTTCTACGAGACCGTATTCGAGGAGATGGCCGCTGCCGGCAGCATGGCCCTCGCGGCGGTGCGCTTCCCCACCGAGCGCTGGTACGAGATCGATACCCCGGCCGATCTGCACGCGGCTGAACTCGTGTTCCCGCGACGCCTGCGTGTTGCGAGAGGCTCGGGGCATCGGACCCTCGCTGCAGCGGCGGCTCGACCAGGCGCCGTGATGTGAGCGGGGACGGCGCCATGGATCGGGGCGCCCCGCGGCCGCCGGCAGGTCCCGGGCAGATGCTCTCGTTTGCCCGCGACCTGCCCAACCTGTGCTCGCTGGCCGGGCTGCTCGCCGCGCTGCTCGGGCTCTACTTCGCGATCCGCGGCGTCTACCCGGCGGCCGTGATCGGCCTTCTGTGGGCCGTCGTCTTCGACTGGAGCGACGGCCTCATCGCACGGCGCGTGAAAGACCGAACCGCAGAGCGGCGGGCGTTCGGCGCGCAGCTCGACTCGCTGATCGACGTGGTCAGTTTCAGCGTCGCCCCCGCGGTCTTGCTCCTCAGCGTCGGGGACTTCAGCCCCTGGTTTCTTCCCGGCGCCTTCGTGATCCTCGCCACGGGGGTCATCCGCCTCAGTTACTTCAACGTCTTCGGGCTGATCGGCGACTCGACCTACCGGGGGCTACCGCTCGACACCAACGTCCTGGTCCTCGCGCTGCTGTTCGTCTTCGAGCCGCTCCTCGGCCAGGCGACCTTCGCCATCATGTTCTACGTCGCCCTAATGGCTTTGGCGGCCCTGAACGTGGCGCCGATCGAGACTCCCAAGCTCGGCGGGCGCTGGTACTACGCCGTCATCGGGTACGCGGTCGTGCTGAGCGGCATCTACGGCTGGCAGTTGCGATAGGGCGATGGCGCGAGGCGAAGCGTGTGGCCGCACGATCGCAAGGCGCCGCGATCGTCACCAGGCGGCAGAGCCACCCCAGGGCGAAGACGGTCGCCCTCCGACGGTCACCGACTGCGGTTCTCGTGGCAACGGCACCAAGGCACGGTCCGAGAGCCGCAGGGCGCTGCGATATCCGGCCCCGAGGGCGCGTTCCATCGCCTCGTCCCAGAGCTGGCCGACTTGTCGCGCCGCGTGCGCGTCCGAGCTGATGACGAGTGGGATTCGCTGCCGGTTCGCGGCACCGAGCAGCTCGGCCGATGGATACATGACGCCAGCTGGGTCACTGAACCGGTCTGTGTTGAGCTCGATGGCGGCGCCCGAGGCGGCGATCGCGTCCAAGGCCGAGCCGATGACATGCGTGCTCTTCTCGCGTCAAGCGGCGGACCCGAGCGAATGTCCGATCGAATCGGCGAAGCTCAGGGAGCATGGGTCCCGAGCTGCTGGGCTGTCGAGGTACCCGGCATGGTGCGTCCCATATCATTCGTTGTGTCCACCCGAGGGCGTAGCATGCGGTCTAGGCGATCTCGCTGATGCCGTGGGCGGCGCAGACGCGGCCGATGGCATCTCCTGGGGCATCGGCCTCGCGCAGCACGGCAACGATCTGGGCTTCGCTGGATCCGGACTTCTTCAAGGCAGCTCTCCTCTCCTGGAGGAGACCCTGTCAACTCAGGATGTACTCATGTCGGGGCCGACCAACCCTATTTCGGGCTGGACCGACAACGCCCTGTCCAGGATGCCACGGTCGACGACGGCGAACTCGGTTCCTGTTCGGGCCATGAGATGCGCACCAAAACAGATTCAGGTCAGTGGGTGAACACTAGAACCCCTTGACTATACAGTTGTGCACTATAGTGTACGCATATTCAGCTGTCCCTAGCAGTCGTCTGCGGCACCAGGGGGAGAGTTCAGCCGTTTCAGCAGGACGACAACGAAAGGGGGAGTGCTAGCTATGGGAGCTGGATTGCATTCGATCCAATCTGCGTTTGGTCACGTATTTCGAGGAGGCTCACAGATGTACCGTCGTCATTCGTTACTGCTCGTCCTCTCAACCCTTGCGCTCACGTTTCTTGCGGGCTCTCTGATCGCTGCCTGTGGCGATTCGAGCAGCACGTCTTCCAGCTCCGATGGTGGTACCCCATCAGCGACGAGTACCTTCGCCGGCATGCTGCCTTCGTCTGTCACTGAGTCGGGCGTCATCAAGGTGGGTACGTCGTTTCCTTTCGCTCCGATGGAGTACTACGAAGAGGACGGCACGACTCCGACTGGTCTTGACGTCGACCTGATGGACGAAGCCGCTGCCAGGTTGGGAGTCAAGACCGAGTGGATCAACATGAATTGGGATGGATTGATCCTGGCTCTGCAGTCGCAGCGGTTCGACATCATTGCCGCCTCGATGGGCGACTTCACGGATCGTCAAGAGAAGATCAGCTTCGTCGACTACCTCACAATCGGCGAGGGAGTGCTCGTGAAGTCGGTCAACGCGGCCGCGATCACCTCCGCCGACGCACTGGCGGGTAAGACTATCGGCGCTTCGAAAGGTACGATCGCGGTTCCGATCGTCAAGGACATGTCCACGGAGTTGGTAGCAAAGGGTCTGCAGCCGATCGACCTCAAGCAGTTCAACGGCGACAGCCTTGCTCTGACCGCATTGCAGAGCGACCGCATCTTCGGCCATGTCATCGACATGCCGGTGGGCGCGTGGGAAGCCAAGACCGCCGGCGATGGGAAGCTGTACTCGGTGGTTCTGCCCAACATCACCGGCGGTATTCCGTACGGTTTCGGGTTTCGCAAGGATGATACCGGTCTTGGCCAGGCACTCGAGGGCGCGCTGAACGAGATGATCGCGGACGGCACCTACGCCGAGATCCTGGCAAAGTACGGCCTCTCAGGCGGCGCGATCGATCAAGCCGTCATCAATGGTGGTACCACGGCGTCGGGCAACTGAGACGATGAGTACTCCGGTAGTGCTCGGTACCGCCGAAGATTCAGAAGCCGAATCGATAGTCGCGATTCCCGTTCGCCACTACTGGCGATGGGTGGGGGCGGTGGCCTGTCTCTTCGTGGCCTTCCTCGTCGTGCGGCTCTTCGCGCTGTCGCCGAACATCCAATGGTCAGATGTCTGGCACTACGTGGCTGCAAGGCCGATTCTCCAAGGTCTCGAGCTCACCATCGTCTTCACGGTCTTTGCGATGGCGCTCGGTGTGGCTCTCGGCGTTGTTATCGCGGTCATGCGGATGTCAGTCAATCCGGTACTTTCAGCGGTCAGCTGGTTCTACATCTGGCTGTTCCGCGGTACGCCACTGTTGCTGCAGATTCTGATCCTCTACAACATCGCGCTGATCCTGCCTCGCGTTGGCATCGGCATACCGTATACGGCCGTGTGGTCTTCGACTGCAACCAACAACATCATGACGGCTGCCGTGGTCGCTGTGCTGGCGTTGGGTCTCAACGAGGGCGCGTATATGGCGGAGATCGTGCGGGCAGGCATTCAGGTCATCGACCACGGACAGACCGAAGCCGGGCTTGCGCTGGGGATGAAGCGTTCACTTCTGTTCCGCCTCATCGTGCTTCCTCAAGCCATGCGGGCCATCATCCCTCCGACCGGCAACGAGCTCATTGGAATGCTCAAGAACACGTCCCTCGTGAGCGTCATCGCTGCTGAGGAGTTGCTCACCAAGGCCCAGATCATCTACGCGGGCAACTTCAAGGTCATCGAGCTGCTGATCGTCGCCGCCTTCTGGTACCTCTTGGTCACCACGGTGCTGACCTTCGGTCAATTCTACGTCGAACGTCATTACGCTCGGGGAGCGAGCAATCGGGCGTTGCCGCCGACGCCCCTGCAGCGTCTCAAGGCTCAGTTCAGATGGGTCGGCGCGCGCGTTCCACGGACTGGAGGCGGCGAGTGACTGTCATGGTCGAAGCACAGAAGGTACGCAAGCATTTCGGGCACCTTCAGGTTCTGAGGGGCATCAGTCTGCAGGTCCCGACGGGAGGCGTGGTGTGTCTCATAGGCCCGTCCGGGTCCGGCAAGAGCACGTTCCTTCGCTGCATCAATCACCTTGAGAAAATCGATGGCGGTCGCCTGTACGTCGACGGTGAGCTGGTCGGCTACAAGCAGAAGGGAGACAAGCTCTACGAACTCAAGGACAGCGAGGTGTGTAACAAGCGCGCAGAGATCGGCATGGTCTTTCAGTCGTTCAACCTGTTCCCGCATCTGACCGCGCGGGAAAACGTGGCCATCGCTCCCATGCGCGTGAAGCACGAATCCAAAGCTGCGGCAGCGGAGAGAGCCGTGGAACTGCTTGCGCGCGTCGGATTGGCGGACAAGGCCGGGGTGTATCCGCGTCAGTTGTCTGGGGGGCAACAGCAGCGAGTGGCCATCGCTAGAGCGATGGCGATGGAGCCCAAGCTGATGCTGTTCGACGAACCGACCTCCGCTCTGGACCCCGAACTCGTGGGCGAAGTACTCGATGTGATCCTGAAACTCGCCGAGGACGGCATGACGATGATCGTGGTCACTCATGAGATGGGTTTCGCACGCGAAGTCGCCAGCTCCGTGGTCTTTATGGATGGCGGCTGCGCTGTTGAGAGTGGAACGCCAAACGAGATCATCACCAACCCACAACACGAGCGAACGAAGTCGTTCCTGTCCAAGGTCCTTTAGGTGAGAAGACTGGAGAAGAGCCATGATGAGTGACACTGGCGCGGGTTTGGGGACTGTGGTCGTCGGCGGCGGTCTGGTCGGCCTCAGCTGCGCCTACTACTTGGCTCGCGCAGGTGTCGCAGTCACGGTCTTGGAGCGGGGGCACATTGGCGACGGGGCGGCACGCTTCAACGCGGGCATGGTCACCACCAGCGTCACGCCGCTGCCCGCTCCGGGTCTTCTTCAGAACACGATCGGCACCGCATTCCTGCCCGACAGTGCGATCCGTGTTTCGCCTCGCCTTACGGTGGGCGAAGCGCTCTTCTTCATGAGATTCACGAAGTTCTGCAGCAAGGCCTGGTATTCGAGGAGTCTGGATGCCCTGCTCGATCTCAATCGAGAGTGTTTCGACCTTTACGATGAGCTTGAGACAGCCGGCGCTGTCACCGACTTGAAGCGAACCGGCTACCTCATCCTCTGCTCGAGCCGCGAGTCAGCCGCAGCATGCAGGCTGGAGTACGACAGAATGCCCGTCGCGGTTGGCCGCCCTGGCCCCCTGCTGGAAGGCGCGGAGCTCAGCGAGGCCGAACCTGCGCTTGCGCCGGGGGCTGGGGCCGGCTTCATTCATGTCGACGAGCGCTGGATCAATGCGTCGTCCTTCGTCGACAGTGTTGCTCGGGCAATCGTTGACAACGGCGGGCGGATTGTGGAGGGGGCTCGGGTCACCGCTGTGCGAGAGTCGTCCTCAGGAGTCGTTGTCCATTCGTCGGCGGGCAACCACACTGCCGATCACGCCGTCGTTGCGGCAGGAATTTGGTCCCAAGACATCTGTCGCGAGCTTGGCCTCAGACTGGGCATGCAGGCCGGCAAGGGCTACAGCTTCAGTGTCGGTGGCAATCGGATGCCGCAACGTCTCATCTACTTGAATGACGCCCACGCAGTAGCCACTCCGATTGCCGATGGCCGGGTTCGCATTGCTGGTACCATGGAATTCGATGGCACCCGCGACCGGTTCAACCGTCGACGCATCGAGGCCATGGTTCGGGCGGTGAGCCCGTTGCTGCCCGGACTCGATTGGACAGATCTCGCCGATGAATGGGTGGCACCGAGGCCGATGACTCCGGATGGGCTACCCCTTATCGGCTGGCTGAATGGGTCTCGTCGAGTATTGGTCGCATCCGGCCACAACATGCTGGGTCTCACCCTCGGGCCCCCGACGGGGCGGCTGATCGCAGGACTCATATGCGGCGCATCAGCTGAGGTCGACTTGCGTCCATTCTCTCCGGTGCGGTTCACTGTGGGGCGTAGCACAAGTGGATCAAGGCGAGTGGATCCGGAGGGGAGCCCAGTTTGAGCGATCCGACGATGGTCGAGATTGGCGGACGGATTCGGCATCTACGCAAGAGTCGTGGGCTGTCTGTCCGTGCGCTCGCTCGCATGGCTGATCTCAGCCCGAGCTTCGTGAGTCAGCTCGAGCGCGGGCTGACGAATGCAAGCATTCCTGCACTTCTTCGCATCACCGGTGCGCTGGGGGTATCGACCGGGGGGCTCCTGAGCGACGAGTCGCTGGTCATGCGGCCCCAGCGTCATGCCGATCGACGTCCGTTGAGATACGGCGACTATGAGGAGTTCGTGCTCACTCGGCGGCCATCGGCTCACTTTGAGGCGTTCTTGGGCGTCCTCAAGCCCGGATCTGCCGAAGCTCCGGAGAACATCTCGTCAGGTAACTCCGAGGAGTTCTGCTACGTCATCTCCGGCAAGGTGCTGTTTCACGTTGCGGACGACACGTACGTCATGGAAGCTGGCGATGCCATCGAGTACCTGACGTCGATTCCGTCTCGCGTTGAGAATGCCAGTGACGAGACCGCTGAGGTGCTCTGGGTCATCGGTCCGCCTACGATTGGCCGCGACACACGAAGTCCTAACGGGCGAGTCAAGAGCGTGGACGAGCCGCTTCGACGTGACCCGGTCAGCGAACCGGAAGAATAGGAGACGAAACCCGTGGAAACGAAGGCACACCGTCCAGATATCACCGTGATTCACGGCGCTGAGGCTGCGTGGGTCGAATCGGCACGAAATCCCGAAGAGACTGATCCCCCGGGCAGAGAGTGCACTGCGTTCGAGACCGTCGGCTTCAGTGTGGGTCTGTGGGAGCGGGATCGCCAGTGTCGACGCTTCGAGCGTCCTCACCACGAGGTCGCATTCATCGTCGAGGGCGAGGTGGAAGTGACCCTTGATGACGGTCGCATCCTGCACGCTGGCCCCGGTGACATCCTTGTCACGCCCAAGGGCAGCAAGGGTTTCTGGAGGAGTCTCTCTCCCTTGAAGAAGGTCTGGGCGATCTCCGAGTAGGGGGGTTTGCTTCCTGCGGCCGACGCCATGCCGACAAGACTGCTGGCTACGCCGCACCACGTCCGAGCACAGCTGGGCATCGTGCTCGCCCACGATGTTGGACCGAGCAGCACAATCGCTGACAGCTTGTCACGGCGCATCATCGCATCGGAGCAGGAGGCCCGGGCCTATGCCCATTCGCATCCCGAGCACGTTGCGCAGCGAGAGTTTCGTCGGGTTCGGACGAACGGCTCCTACCGGTATTCCGCGCATGACTCGAGCTGGGTGGACTTCCTGCGGCAGTCGCACATGATCGATTCCGAATCCCTCGACGCTGTCGGGCGCTCATATTGGCAAGGGGTGTCGGTTCGGGACTGTCAGCTGCAGTCAATGGGCCAGCCCTGGACGCAAGAGAGGGTGTCAGAAGTACTGTTCGAGGGCCGCATAGACTTCTACGACAGATCGCTTCCGGACTCGCCGTCTGGTGAGGCGACCGAACCGGTCTCGCCCTAAGAGGCCTAGTGGCGCCTACGTAAGCGCTGTGGGCGTTCCGACATGAGGCAGGCACGAGCACCTTTGCTTCAGTCCTTCGGGGCGTCGGCCGATAGCTTCTGTGGCTTTTGGTGTTTCCTAGATGTAAGGTGTTTCCCATTTGGGAAACATAGTTCGTGGAGGAAACAGTGCAAGAGGTCAGGCCAGACAGAGAGAGTCTTCAAGCTGCCTTGGAGCAGTTATTCCCTCGCAGCGCTGTCGAACTCGGCCGATGTGAGGAGGCGGGCCGCAGGCTTCCAGACTGCGAGGCATGGGTGAGCCTCGGCAGCCAGAGTCTCAGCCTCCTGGTCGAGTTCAAGCAGATGGGCAGTGAAGCGAGGCTGAAAGAGGCCGCTGAGCTGCTCAGGAGGCACCAAGGCGAGCATCCCAGCCGCCTCTGGGTCCTTGCTTGCCCGTTCCTCAGCTCCGCTCGGCAGGAGTTCCTGCGCGAGAGCGAGGTGCCCTTCTTCGATCTCGCCGGCAACGCCTGGATCGTCTCCGATGCCGTCCACGTCGATCGCCGAGGCTTCCCCAACCCGTTCTCAGAGCAGCGGCGTGCGAGAGGACCCTTCTCGGACAAGGCATCCCTCGTTCTACGTGCCTTGATCGCCTCGGGGCCAAGAAGAGGAGTGCGCAGCATCGCCGAGCAGGCAGGCTTGAGTCCTGGATACGTGTCGAAGGTCGTCCAGGAACTCGAGGAGCGCGGCTACGTCGCCAGGCGTGAGGAAGGCCTCGCGCTGCGGAGCGGACAGGAGCTTCTGCAGGACTGGGTGCGCGCCTACCGCAAGCACTGGATCGAGAGACGAGGCTACTTCCTGGCGGTGCCTCGTGTGCAGGCAGTGGTGGATGTGATACGCGAGGCCTCGATCAGTGACGACTATGCCTTGGCCCTCCAAGCGGGAGCGAGCCTGGTCGCCCCATACGCCGACTTCGATGTGGTCGACGTCTACGTCCACAGCATCGATGTCGCGGTGGGGCTCGCAGGCCAGTTGGGCGCCCGCGAGGTCGAGCGCGGCGCGAACCTGCGCATCGGCGTGCCCTACTACCGCGTCTCCGCGTTCTTCGACGGGCAGGAGGCGGGTGGTCTTCCGGTCGTCTCGGACCTGCAGCTCTACCTCGACCTCTATGGCTATCCCCTGCGTGGTCGCGAGCAGGCCGAGCAGATCCTCGAGCGCCGCTTGGGGCCGAAGCTCGAGGCGGCCGAGCGCGAGTAGATGGCTCTCGATCCAACACTGCTCGTAGGACTGCGCGTCCTGCAGCCCTACCTCGATGACATCGTCATCGCCGGCGGCTGGGTGCCGTATCTCTACGCTGCGCACCTGCCGCCATCGGATGAGGCGGTCGCGCTCAAGACGCGGGATCTCGACCTAGCCGTGCCACGAGAGGTCCCTGAGCGTGAGAAGACGATCGACCAGCTGCTGGGCGACGCGGACTTCAGCTGCGATTTCCGCTCGCGGGAAACCCCGCCGGTCACCATCTACCTGGCAACGCATGCCGGTGACGAGGTTCAGATCGAGTTCATCACGATCGCCCGAGGCGCCAACCCCGGTGTGCGTACCGTGCAAAGCGGTCTGACCGCCCAGGAGCTTCGCTACGTCGACCTGTTGCTTGAGCACACCTGGCCCTTGCCGCTCGGCGTGCTTAGCGCGGGGGAGCTCGAAGGGCGCGTCTGGGTGCCGAAGCCGTCGGCCTTTATCCTGCAGAAAGCCCTTTCGCACAAGAAGCGGACCGACGCGCCGAAGAAGGAGAAGGATCTCTACTACATCTTCTACGTCATGGATGCATTCCGCGCATGGCATCCCTGGATTCGAGAGGAGCTGAAGGTGCTCGCCGCTGCCAGACGCTCCTGGTACCGGCGCGCTCTTCAGGATCTGGAAGCTGCGTTTGGGACGCCTCACTCCTCGGGCGTCGATGCGCTGCTCAACCAGCGGCCGGGCACGGCGTACTCAGGCCTCGACGACGATCAGTTCCGTCAGTACGCCTGGTCGGTGATGCAGATGCTCCTCGAGATGATGAGGGAAGGTCAGGCTGCCGACGGCATGTAGCGCGTGTCGCTGACCTACATCATCATCACTATCGTCATCGGCGGCGGCGGCGGCGGTCGCCGGCAGCAGTTGTGGCGAGGACGTGGCGGGTCCTGGTGATGTTGATGGCCATCGAGCTGCCGACGCGTTGCCGACGTGCTGCTGACGAGACGCCTCAATACGCGCATTCATGGCCCGTCACCCGAAGTCATCAGCTCAGGTCGGAACCTTGGATTTAGCAGCACTTTTCCACACGGACGACCACG
>CAYTRM010000031.1:0-13381 GCA_964440225.1 uncultured Thermoleophilia bacterium
GTGCGCTCGACGCCCACGCCGAACGACTGCTTACGGACGGTGAACGTCTCGCGCACGCCCTCGCCCTGGCGCTTGATCACGATGCCCTGGAAGACCTGGATGCGGTGGCGCGTGCCTTCGACGACCTTGAAGTGGACCTTCACGGTGTCGCCGGCCTTGAACTCCGGGATGTCGTCGCGAAGCTGCTCGCGCTCGATGTTCTCGATGATGTTCACGGACCCTCGTCTTTCGTCAGAAAAGCGGCGGCTAGTCTAGCAGTGCGGGCCGGTACGCGCAAAACCCGCGTGCGGCGTGGAGCCGCAAGCGGATATCTTACCGCTTTCGGACCTGCTCTGCCCGCCAGCGGGCGATCTCGGCGTGGTGCCCGCTGCGCAGCACCTCGGGCACCTCCCACCCGCGAAACTCGGCGGGACGCGTGTAGTGCGGGTACTCGGCGCCGCCCTCGAGGTCCGGAGCGTGCGACTCGCTGACGATGCTCTCGGGGTTGCTGATCGCCCCCGGCAGCTTGCGCGTCACCGCGTCGAGGACGGCCATAGCCGCTATCTCGCCGCCGGAGAGCACGTACGGGCCGATGGAGACTCTGTCCGTGACCAGGTGCGTGACGCGCTCGTCGATGCCCTCGTAGCGGCCGCACAGCAGCACGAGGTCGCCGGCGGCCAGCTCCGTGGCCAGGGCGTCGTCGAGTTGACGCCCCTTGGGGGTGAGCTCGACGACGCGGCGGCCGTCCTTGACCCGCTCCGCGTCGCCGCCGAACACCGCCTCCAGGGCGGCGCAGACGACATCGATGCGGAGCACCATGCCGGCGCCTCCGCCGTAGGGCGTGTCGTCGACCTGCAGATGGCTCAGAGGCGTGTGGTCACGGTAGTTCGTGACCACGACCTGGTGTCCGAGATCCGCGGCCGCGCGGAGGTGGACCTGGGCGAGATACCAGTCGAAGGCCTGCGGAAGCAGCGTGAAGACGTCGGCGCGCACGGCTCAGGCCTCCCCGTCTGGCTCGTCCAGCAGGCCGTCGACGACGCGCACGTCGCCATCGGCGTCGAGGCTGACGATCTCGTCGACGAGCGGCAGGAGGATCTCGTCGCCGCCCGCCGCCCGCACCACCAGGATCTCGTGGGCGGGCGATTCCAGAACGTCGGCGACCTCGCCGAGAGCGCGGCCGGAGGCTGTCCGCGCCGTGCGGCCGAGCAGGTCGCCCACACGATAGTGGGGCTGCTCGTCCAGGTCGTCCCCGGACGCGAGCAGCTCCATGCCCTGAAGGGCGATCGCCGCTTCACGCGTCGCGGCGAGGTCCAGACGCACGAGAGGACGCCGGTCGGTCCCGCCCACGCGCGTGAACGCGCAGGGCCGAGACTCACCGGCGCCCTCACGAGCGACGAAGAAGCTCGTGCCGAGCCGCAGACGCTCGAGTCCGCCGGGCGAGAGATTCAGGTACATCTCGCCGTGCAGACCGTGCACCTTGCCGAGGACGCCACACGTCCACAGGCTCGGCGAAGTCATTGCGTCAATCCACGATCTCCACGATGGCGCGCTTACCGTCGCGGACGGCCGACGCCTTGACGATCGTGCGCAACGCGCGGGCGATGCGGCCCTGCTTGCCGATCACCTTGCCCACATCGTCCTTGGCCACCGAGAGCTCCAGCACGACGGTGGTGTCGGTTTCCGTAGCCTCCACGTGGACCTCGTCTGGGCTGTCGACCAGCGACTTCGCCAGATACTCGAGCAGGTCCTTCAACATCCCACTACTCCCTCCGTCGTCTCCGAGGAGACCTGCCTACTTCTCGATGCCCTTGATCGCGAACAGTCGCTTGACCGTCCGCGAGGGCTGCGCGCCCTCGCCGAGCCACTTCTTCGCCTTCTCGGCGTCGACCTCGATGAACGAGGGCTCGGTGCGCGGGTTGTACTGACCGATGGTCTCGATGGCACGACCGTCACGACGCTCGCGGGAATCCACGACGACGATACGGTAGATCGGATTCTTCGTGCTCCCTACCCGGGTCAATCTGATACGCACTGCCAACTGGTGTCACCCCCTCAGGGTAGTAGAACGGCGCGCTGCGACCGAAAGGTCGCAGCGGTGTGTGGACCTTACGCGACCCGAGGCCGGGTCGCAAGAACGTGTAGTCTACCCGCTCATGCCGGGCAGGCGAAACCCCTTGGCCCGGCCGCTCGAGAACATCTTGAGCATCTTCTGCATCTCGCGATACTGCTTCAGCAGATTGTTGACGTCCTGCACGGTCGTGCCGCTGCCGGCCGCGATGCGGCGCCGGCGGCTCCCGTCGATGATGTCCGGGTGGCGCCGCTCCTGCCGAGTCATGCTGAAGACCATCGCCTCGATGCGATCCAGTTGCCTGTCGTCGACCTGGACGTTCTTGAGATCCTTCATGCCGGGAACGCCGGGGAGCATCCCCAGGATGCTCGAGAGCGAGCCCATCTTGCGCACCTGCTTGAGCTGATCGAGAAAGTCCTCGAAGGTGAACTCGGCGCGGCGGAGCTTGGCCTCCATCTCCGCCGCCTGCTTCTCGTCGAGCGACTCCTCAGCCTTCTCGATGAGGCTGAGGACGTCGCCCATGCCGAGGATGCGGCTCGCCATGCGGTCCGGGTGGAAGACGTCGAAGTCGTCGAGCTTCTCCCCCGTGCTCGCGAACTTGACCGGCTTGCCGGTCACGGCGCGCACGCTGAGCGCGGCGCCCCCGCGAGCGTCGCCGTCGAGCTTGGTGAGCACGACGCCGTCGAGGTCGACGTGACCCTTGAAGGCGTCGGCGGCGTTCACCGCGTCCTGACCGGTCATGGCGTCGACGACGAGCAGCACGTTGTGCGGCTTCACCGCATCACGGATGTTGACGAGCTCGGCCATGAGCTCCTCGTCCACGTGCAGGCGGCCCGCGGTGTCGACGATGGCCACGTCGCCGTGCGTGCGCGCGTACGCGACGCCGTCACGCGCGATGTCGACCGGGTCGAGGTCGGCGCCGGGAGCGTACACCGGCACGCCGACACGCTCGCCGAGCGTCTGGAGCTGGTCGATGGCCGCCGGCCGGTACACGTCGGCGGCGATCAGGACCGGCTGCTTGCCGTCCTTCTTCAGCAGCTTGGCAAGCTTGGCGCACGTCGTGGTCTTGCCCGAACCCTGCAGGCCGGCCATGAGGATGACGGTCGGCGGATGACCGCTGAACGCGAGCCTCGAGTCGCCGCTGCCCATGAGCGCGACGAGCTCCTCGTTCACGATCTTGACGACCTGCTGCGCCGGCGTGAGGCTCTCCATGACCTCGGCGCCCAGCGCGCGCTCCTTGACCTGCCCGACGAACTCGCGGACCACCTTGAAGTTGACGTCGGCCTCGAGCAGCGCCAGCCGGATCTCACGCATGGCCGCGTCGACATCCTCGGCGGTGAGCTTGCCGTGGCCCCTCAGGCTTTGCATGACCCCCTGGAGGCGGTCGGTGAGCGCGTCGAACATGCGTCGTCCTCGGTCGGTTCGCGGAACGCCAATCGTAGCACGGGCGGCTGGCCTGGAGCCGCGACACGCGCCCGCCGCTCGCCTCAGCCGGCCGGCAGGCTCACAAGGTAGTCTCCAGGCCCGCCGACGACCAGGCGCGTGGACGCCGGACGCCCGCCGCGGATGACCCGCTCCAGCGAGCCGCGGGCGCGCACCCGCTCCCCGGTCCGCGCCTGATCGGCGAAGCGGCCGCGGAAGGAGACGATCTCTTCGAGGTCGTCGCACGGCCGTCCCTCGACCGTCCGCGGCTCCGCAAGACGATACCGGCACGGCGTGTAGATGGCGTCCGCGGCATCGGCGACCCGAGCCTGCACGAGCGCGTGCCCGAGCGACTCGTACCGAGGCTCTCCCCAGCGCTCGTGCACTTCCTCCGGCAGCTTGACGAAGCGGACGAAGTACGGCCGCCCGCGGAAGCCGCCTTCGTTGACCTTCGCGGCCTGGTGGCGGGCGAAGTCCGCCGCCGCGAGCGGCGTGTCCGCGCGGTGCTGCGCATGGATCGCCGCGAGGTCGGCGGCCCCCGGGCGCTCCAGCCCCGACGCCCCATCGTCCACAAGGCGGGTCAGCGCCCCGTGCACCGCCCTGCCCTCGCGTTCGCCGTACACCACCAGGTCGACGTCCGAGGAAGCCAGTTGCAGCCCGAACAGGAGGGATCCGGTCAGGCCAAGCGCCGCCGGCGGCACGCCGGCGGCCCCGGCCAGCAGATCACACAACCGCACGGCGCTCGCCGTGAGCGGGTCGTCGGCGCCGGTGATGCGGAGTCGAGCCAGCCGCTCACGCGGATCGTGCACGACCTCGACCTCGCTCCACGGGACCGTCTCCACGGGGACCCCGAGCGCCGGATCGAGCGCCGAGTACGTCAAGCCGTGCGCGCGGAGCGTTGCCTCGCGCTCCCCGGCGGCGTACACGCGCCGATATCGGCGCCCCCCGCGCTCGCGATCGCCGGTCGGGTCGGGCACGTACCGCAGATACGCGATGACCCCGCCGGGCGGGTGGATCACTCCCTTCACCGTGAAGATCATGCCGTCCCGGGTCTCGACGGCGGCGCCCTCGAGGGCGGCGGCCGGCCCGCGGCCGGCGGTCGTCATGCCCACCGTCCGGCTTGTGCCGCCTTCGCGCGCACATGTACGCTGGCCGGCGACGGAGGCGGCCTAAGGATGTCCGGAGTGGAGCTACTCATCAGCGTCACAGGCGCGCATGAGGTCGGCGCGGCCGTAGCCGGAGGCGCCGACATCGTGGACGTCAAGAACCCGGCGGAGGGATCGCTCGGCGCCGGCTTCCCGCACGTCATCCGGCGCGTGCGCGCGCTGACCCCGGCGGAGACGCCCGTCAGCGCCGCCATCGGCGACTTCCCCGCCCTCCCGGGGACGGCCGCGCTCGCCGCCGCCGGCGCCGCGGCCTGCGGCGTCCAGTACGTCAAGGTCGGCCTTCTGGGCCCGCGCGACCACGACCAGGCCTTCGCGCTGCTCTCGGCCGTCTGCCGGGCCGTGCGGGACGTATCGCCGGGGGCGCGCGTCATGGCGACCGCCTACGCCGACGCGCACGCCACCGGGTCGCTCCCGCCCCTGGACCTCCCGGCCGTCGCCGCCGAGGCCGCAGCCGACGGCTGCATGATCGACACGGCCGTCAAGGCGGGCACGACGCTCTTCGACGAGCTCGCGCCCGCCGACCTCGCGAGCTTCATCGAGGACTGCCGTGACAAGGGGCTCCTCTGCGCCCTCGCCGGGTCGCTGCGCGCCGCCGACATCCCACGACTCCGCGAGCTCCGGCCGGACATCGTCGGGTTTCGCGGGGCCGCCTGCGCCGACGGCCGCAGAGACGGCGCGGTGGACCACGCCGCCGTGCGGCGGCTCAAGGACCTGCTGGCGCAATCCTGACCCCTCCCGTCCCGCCTCCGGCCAGCGCCTCGGCCAGGCGCTCCGGCCGCTCGCCGTCCACCAGCCGGAGATCGAACCTCGCTTCGCGCAGGAGCGACGCGAAGTACTCGTCGACGGCGCGCGTCGCGACCAGCTCGTCGGCGGACATGCTCTCTGCGGCAGGCGCGACGGCCTTCAGAGCTGCCATGCCCATCCCGTCCTTGACCAGCACGAGAAGAGGCGCGCCGGCCTCCCGGGCCACCCAGGCGGCGATCGAGTCCGAGGTCACCGCCCAGCTGTGCGGCAGAGGGTCGGCGCGGCGCAGGAGCTCCGAGGGCAGCAGGATCGCGACGCCGCGCTCCGCCAGACACGCTCGCGCCTCCTCGAACGAACGCACCAGGGCGCAGCCGGGGGTGAGCGCCGCAAGGAGGTGACCATACTGGTCCATGGCGAGCACGGCCATCCAGTGCGCGGCGGTCGGGCGCAGGCCGAAGCGGGCTTCGTGCTCCCGCACGAGGTCGGCGAAGGCGCCGCCGCCCGGCACCACGAGGACGCCGCGGCGCCGGCCGGCCTCGGCGAGACGCGAGCACAGCGCCGGCAGGCCCGCCCCCCGCCCCAGGCTGCCGCCGACCTTGACGACCGCGTCGATCACGAGAGCTCACCTGTAAGCCGCTCCGCCAGCAGCCAGGCGGCCGCCGCGGCCGGCAGCGCCACCCCTGCGCCCGCCCACGTGCTCGCCGCGGGCACGACGTCGAGGCCGAGCCGGCCGGCGACCTCCGCGGCGACGAAGGCGCCGGCGCCGGCGGCCGCGATGCGCGGCTCCTCCGGCCCCTCCCACCGCGACACGACCTGCAGCAGGCCCTCGCCGATGACCTGCAGTTGACGCTCGACCAGATACCCGGCGATCGCGACGCGCTCGCGCTCTGCCAGCGTCTCCCGATCGCCGCACACCAGCCTCGCCAGGCGTTCGCCGCACGCCGACGGCGAGACTTCTCGCCCGTCGGGCGTCGGCGACGTGTAGGCCGAGGCGTCCAGCCGCCCAAGCAGCACGTAGGCATCGCCCATGACGGCGAAGTGCTCCGCCGCGACGCGGCAGGGACGCCCGCGCACCGGCACCGTCCGCGCCAGCGTGTTCGGGTTGGTGCGGACGACCCCCGTGTACACCAGCTCGCCGGCCGCCAGACGCTCGAGGTCGGTGTGCCCCTCGCAGCCCAGGCGCCCGCCGCGGACCGGGACGATGTCGGTCGTCGTGCTGCCGACGTCCACGAGGATGCAGTCGCCGAGGCGCGCGGCCGCGACGAGCGCCGAGGCGACCCAGTTGGTCGCCGCGAACTCGAGCGGCCGCTCGTGCGCCTCGCCCAGCGGCGCGAACTCCCCCCGGACGTCCAGGGCGAAGCCCGGGCTGTGCGGGAACGCCGCGGCTACCGCGTCGACGACGAAGAGCACGCCTTCCCGCTTGTCACGGAAGGCGTCGGAGAGCTCGGCCGTCATGGTGAGCGCCAGCGGCGTCCCGGCCGAAATCCCCAGCTCCTCGGCCACGTCACGCAGCACATCCGGCAGCAGCTCGCGCCCGCGCCACACCTCGAACGGGCGCACGACGGTGCGCGCACCGGCCGGGAAGCCCGCACCGGGCTCCACCAGCGCGCCCTTGACGTTCACGCCGCCCACGTCCCAGCCCGCGATCACGGCCGGCTCACGCGCCATCGGGACACCCGGCCTCGAAGGCAAACGACGGCGCTCGCCGCCCCGGCGCCGGGAGGACCCCGTGACGGCACGCATCCCAGATCGCCGCGACAAGGTTCAGGCCGGCGACGCGGCAAAGACCGACGCACGATGTCGTCGGCCGCGGGTTGATCTCGATCAGCTTGCAGTCGTCCCGGCCGAGCACCACGTCCACCCCCACGTATCCCTGAAGGCCGGGTACGAGCGCGACGGCCTCCCGCGCCAGATCTTCGGCTTCTGCGCGCCGCGGATGGCCCACCGAAGCCACACCGCCATCGTACGTGAAGGGAGCGCCCGGACACAGCCTCTGCTCGTTGAGGCTGACCGCCACGGAGCGGCCGCCCGCGACGAGCAGAGAGACGCTGCCCGCCATGCCGCCGGCGTACCGCTGCACGAGCACGGCGGGCTCTCGCCGCAGCGCCGGCAGCGCGAGAGCCCCCTCCAAGGCAGGCCGATCGGCGGCGAGGCACACGCCGGCGCACCCGGCCCCATCGAGGGGTTTGACGACGACTGGGTAGCCCAGTCGCTCGGCAGCGGCCGCGGCGCCGGCCGGCGCCACCCGCAGGGTCTGCGGCGTCGGCAGCCCCGCGCCGACGAAGCGGCGGTGACAGACCCACTTGTCCGCCGCCACGGCCACCGCCTCCGGCGCGCTCCCCAGGACCGCGACCCCGGCGCCCGCGAGCAGCCTGGTCACGTCCTCGAGGGCGCCCCCGCTCTCGGGCGCGACGACGATCGCCGCGCCGCACTCCGCGGCCAGCGCGGCGAGCTCCGTGCGATAGACTCGATGATCGAGTTCGACGACGCGGTCGGCGGGCAGTCCCACGCCGTCGAGCCGGGCGTCGCGAGTGGTGACCACCGGGAACCTGCCCCACGCTCGCGCGTCCGCCAGCAGGGCCTGCAGGATCGCCAGCGCCTCCGCCGCGAGGGCGCGCGGGAGCTCCGGCTCCGGCCATCCGCCGCCGGTGACGTATTCATGGACGAGGATCGCGGAGGGGAGGTGCGGCGTGGAGGCCATTCCGGTCCTAGACCTCATGGGAGGCCGCGTCGTGCAGGGCTTCCGCGGCGAGCGGCGACGCTATCGCGACGTCGACAGCCTGCTCGTCGCACGGCCCGACCCCTCTGAGGTCGCGCAGGCCCTCTGCCGGGCGTGCGACAGCCGGGCGGTCTACGTCGCCGACCTCGACGCCATCGCCGGCAGGGGGAGTCACGGCGACCAGATACGCGAGCTCCGGGACCACCTCTCCCTGGCGCCCTGGGTAGACGCCGGAACCGCCGACGCGGCCCAGGCGTCCCGGCTGCTCGACACGGGAGCCGCGCGGGTGATCGTGGGCACGGAGACGCTGAGCGACCTGCGCGAACTGCGTGCCATCCGCGCCACAGTGCCGTCCGGGCGGCTCCTCGTCAGCGTCGATCTGGACGCGCACGGCGTCATCAGCAGGTGCGCCGAGCTGAGTCGCCGCACAGCCCTCGGCGCGCTCGACCTGCTCGTCGCGGAGGGCGCGACCGAGGTGATCCTGCTCTCCCTGCCGCAGGTCGGCACCGGCGCGGGCCCCGACCTCGAGACCCTTGCCGCGGCCCGCGCGTCCTTCTCCGGCCTGCGTCTGATCTCGGGGGGAGGCGTCCACGGCCCGGACGACCTGCGCCGGCTGGCCGAAGCGGGCGCCGACGGCGTGCTTCTGGCGACCGCCCTGCACCGCGGCTGGATCTCGCCCGCCGACATCCGCGCCGTCCGCGGGAGTCACGGAGCGCTCACCAGCGAGCCGTGAGCGCGGGCACATCGGCGAGCATGCCGCCTTCGGTCAGAAAGACGAAGAGCGAAGCGGCGACCAGATCGGCGGTCGTCCCGGGATTGAGCCGGTGCCCGGCGTCGCCGAGCTCCCGCGCCAGCTCCGAGAGCCGGGCGCTGCCGCCCTCCCCGAGGCATCCGCCGGCGGCCAGAACGCGCCCGGCGCGGCGAGACACACTCGCCGCCGTCTCCGCGCCGTTCTTGCGCGCGATCAGCGTGTCCGGCGCCTCCGAGAGGATCGTCAGAAACGCCGTCACGACGGCATCCGAGAACCCGGCGCCCTCGTCCCACAGGCGGCGCAGGGTCTGCGCGCCGAGGCCGAAGGTGATCTCGTACCCGGTCACGTACTCCCGGGCGACGGAATCGCGCTCGCGCGCCGCGTCCATGGCCTCGAGCAGCGACACGGTCACCTCGCCGGCGCCCACGTCGTGACTCGCCACCGTGCCCATGCCGGCGGGCGCGGCGGCGCGGATCGCCGCGTAGGCCAGCCGCGCGTCGTCCACCGTCAGGTCGTCGAGCACCCGCCGCAGAGCGAGCCGCAGGCCGCCACGTGCGGCGGCTCCGCCGGCGGCCCGCGCCAGCGGCGCGAGCAACAGGACCATCCCCAGGTTCGTGTTCGTCGCGACGAGCCGCCGCGTGTCGGCGATCGCCCGGGCGATGGTCTCCCCCACCGTCGCCGACGCCGCGTCCCGCATCGCCGGTCCGATCGCCCCGGCGCTCACCGCGAAGTCCTCGAAGCGCACGTCCGCGAAGGCCGTCCGTGGCGAGACGTTGCCGGGCTTCTCCACGCTCGCCTCGAACAGGCAGGCGAGCTGGGCGGCCCACGCGACCTCGTCGCCGGTCAGCCGGTCCACCCAGCCTCCTCGAGCACGTGATCGACCAGCACCTGCGCCGCGTCGACGCCTGTGGCGGCGCCCAGCGCCCTCCACCCCGGGATGGTGTTCACCTCGATGACGCTGTACCCGCCGTCCTCGCACGGGAGGATGTCGACGCCGGCGTGGTCGGCCCCCACGACCCGGGTCGCCCGCAGGCTCAGGTCCACAAGACGGGCGTCCGGCTCCAGCGCCTCTCCCTTCGCGCCTTGCGAGGCGTTCGTCTTCCATCCCCGCGCCCTCCGCACCATGGCCCCGACGACGCGGTCGCCGACGACGAACACGCGGATGTCCTCGCAGCCGTGGGGCACGAACTCCTGCACGCAGTACACGTACCGGCCGAGCTCGAGCGCGCGGAAGGCGCGGTACGCCGTGTCCATGTCGGAGACACGGACGATCCCCTTGCCCTCGGAGCCGAACAGGGGCTTGACCACCACGTCACCCCCGAGTTCCTCGACGGCGGCGAGCGCGTCCTCGAACCGCTCGGCCACCACCGTCCTCGGGGTCGGCAGACCCGCGTCGTGCAGACGCGCGGAGGTGTAGTACTTGTCGACGCCGTGCTCGATCGCGAGCGCGGAATTGACCACCCTCGCGCCGCTCTGCTCGAGGACGCGCAGCGCGTCCATGCGGTAGATCACCTGTTCGAGGGAGCCCGTCGGGATGGCGCGCACGAAGACGACGTCGCAGCCGTCGAGCGGCGCCTCTCCCGCGCTGAGGCGCGGCGTCCCGGTCACCCTCGCGGTCAGCCGCGTCACGGAAAAGCAGTCCGCCTCGATACCGCGCTTCGCCAGCGCGGCGCGAAGGCTCTCCGTGTGCCAGCCGCCGCCCTGCCCGAGGATGGCGACCTTCATGTGAACAGCGAGGCGCGCAGGACGGCCGTGTTCACGCCGCCGGCGCGGAAGGTCCTGCCGCTCGTGCTGTTGGTGATGGTGATCTCCGCCGGGCTGAAGAGCAGGGGATCGATCTTGTAGAAGTCGCCGCCGTGACGGCGGAAGAGCTCGCCGAACGGCACACCGTAGTCGCGCGAAGCGGACGAGGGGAGGCTCTCGATGACTTCCTCGACGAGCGCGTCCTCGGTACGCACCGTGTACCAGGCGCGGCCGCCGTAGAGGACCGCGTCGTTGGTGCGGCCGATCGCGGTGAGGTCGTCGGCTGCGACCGGCGCCACGGGGCACGTCCCGAACCCCGAGCGCACGGCGCCGAGGTCGAACCCGACCTCGTGCATCTTATGCAGGCCGGTCTCGACGATCCGCGCCGCGATCTGCACCGAGCCCACGAGTCCCGCCGTGGGCGCGACCAGCAGGAAGAGGCGCTCGGGCGTCACGCCGCACTTGGCGGCGACCCACGCGGCCACCTCCGCCGGCGGCAGACGATCCGCCTCCAGCGTCAGCACGGCGAGCGTCGCGGGGTCGCGGTAGTCGATCTCGGAGAAGAGCGGCTCGCCCCGGTAGAGGGCCCTCGCCGGGCCCGAACCCATGGCGAAGTACTTCTTCGAGGTGTCCGTCGCGGGCACCGAGACCGCCCAGCCGGCGTACTGCGCCGCCATGCACGCCAGCACCGACCGATGCACGCAGACCTCGACGCCGGGCGTCACCAGGTCGTCGACGTGCAGCTCGCGCAGGCGCACGTCCCCAAGGCCCGCCAGACACACCTCGGCGAACAGCCGGCCGGCCTCGAGCGACGCATCCGAGTCCACGCCGGCGTCCAGGACGGTCGCGCCGTTCTCGAGCTCGGCCACCGTCACGCCAAGGGACTCGGACTCCTCGCTCAGGCGCCGGAAGACGGCGTGCGCGCGTTCATTGAGACTGATCACGGACGAGGACCTCCCCTCTTCCCCCGGTGTTCATGTCGCCCACGTAGCGCCGGAACCGGCCGTCCGGGAGATCCGCGCTCTCGACGAGCCCGGAGGCGACGAGGCTCTCCAGATAGCAGCGCAGGAACACAGGACGGTAGCTGCAGGCGTAGCGGAAGGTCGGCAGCACCTCGGCCGAGTCGCCGAAAGCCACGATGGTCCCCCGCTTCATGCCGGCGCCCGCGCGACCGCCGAGACGGCCGCCGACGAACACGGAGCCGGCCAGCATGCCCCCGCCGGCGAACTCGCCGGCATCGCCCAGCACCACGATCAGGCCCCTGCGCATACGGGCGCCGATCTCGCGGCCCGCCGAGCCGGCGACGACGATCGTCCCGCCGCGCATGCCACGCGGCTCGCCGGAGTACGCGCCGCCGGTGAAGTGCCCGGTGTCACCACGGACGACGATGCGTCCGCCGGTCATATGGGCGCCGGCCCAGTCGCCGGCGGAGCCCTCGACGACGATCTCTCCGCCGGAGAGGTAGGCGCCGAGGTGCGGACCGGCGTCGCCGGCCACGGTGACGCGCCCGCTCGACATGCCCTGGCCGATGCGCTTCACGGCCTTGACGTCGCCGCGCACGTTCACGACCGGCCCTCCGGAGCCCTCGATCTCGAACAGGTCGCCCAGGGTGACCTCGCGCCGGCCGAACCAGGCGGGGAGCGCCGCGATCGCCGCGGCCCCCAGGCCGGCGAACCGGTCCGGGTTGATACTGTCGGCCTCGACCGGGATCGGGCTCGACTCCTTGCGCGTCAGCGTCACGTCGGCAGTATCGCGGACCGGGTCCGCCGGCGTCGTGTGTCCCATCACCGATGACTCCTCTCCCACGGACGAGACGGCAAGCGCCGCCTCGTCACGTGCTCACCAGCTCGTGCAAGGCGAACCGGTACTGCCCCAGCGAGCCCCCGTAGTTCCCCGCCGAGATGCGGGTGACGCCGGGCAGGCACGCCGCCGCTATCCCGGCGCGCATCGCGTCCGCGACGGCCGCCTCGTCGAGCCCGTCGACCACGATCTCGAGGACGGCGTTCTCGCCCTCGCGCAGCTCGCTCTCCTCGAGCCCGCGCAGCGTCGGGCAGTACGGCGTGTTGCTCGAGACGTTCTGGCCCTTGTAGCGCGACGATATCTTGCTTCCGCTGCGCACGACGCCCCCCGGGAACGGCATGATCGCGCCGGGCACCCTGCGCATCGCGGCCACGGCCGCTCGCGCGGCGGCCAGACCCGCTCCCAGATCCTCGGCCATCATGAAGAAGTTGCCGCCGCCGACGGACCGGACGACGGAGAAGCTCTCCTCGACCACGAACTCGCCGTCCATCACGGGGACGCGCCAGAGGCGCCGCCCGTCCAGAAGCTTGCTCCGCTGGAAGCCGTCACCGAAGTACCGCAGCTTCCCCCCGACCTTGACCTTCTCCTCCGCGCCCAGCCCGTCGTAGCACGCCGACGTCGCCGACGTCATCACGGCCTGACCCACGCGCTTCAGAAGCTGCGCCTCCATGTCCTTGCGCGAGGTGGTGAACACCAGCGCGGCCACACCGGGCCGGCCGTCCGGGGTGCGCTCGCCGGACGCGAGATCGTTCGTCCCCGCCTCGCAGCCGCAGCCGATGATCGACGTGGCGAACCCCGTGGCCGCGTCGGCCGCGGTGCGCGCCCACTCCAGATCCTCGCCGGTCACGATCAGGCGCGAGCCCCACATCCCGAACGCCTCCGCGAACGTGTCTTCTATCTCCACTCCGTTGCACTGCATGAGGAGCTAGCTCCTTTCCCAGAAGGGGACCTGCGGCCGGCGCGAGCGCGGGTGACGCTCGCGCACGGCG
>CAYTRM010000032.1:0-13199 GCA_964440225.1 uncultured Thermoleophilia bacterium
TCGTACCCTTCGTCGAGCACGGCGCCCATCTCCCGCCACAGGCAGACGTCCTTCTTGAGGTACTTGGCCCTGATCTCGGCGCTGCAGTCCTCGGCGAGGGGGCAGGCGTAGCAGACCTCTTCGTCGACGACGTGGGCGGTCTTGCGCGCCTGCTCGCCCTTGTCGATGCGCCGGTAGGCGTCGAGCAGCAGCGATTGGACGTCCCCTTCGATCGCGACCTGGAAGTGCGGCATCTGTTCGGGTTCGTCGTAGAGGAAGAGGCCGTTGCGCCAGTGCGCCAGCTCGAAGACCTGGTCCATGGTCTGGCGCTCCATGATCGCCCGGATGGAGTCGCGCGTCGTGTAGCCCTTCTCGATGAGCCGCTGGCCCAGGGGCTTGAACTTCTTCTGGTCGCGCGACAGCCCCGAATCCTCCATGAGCGCCTCGGCCAGCTGCTGGTCGGTCAGGCAGCCGGCCTTGACCAGGCGCGTCCCGAGCTTCTCGTCGGTGACCGGCAGCGAGATGGCTTCAACGTGGCCCTCCGCGAGGTAGATGAAGCCGTACTCTTCGAAGTCGCGCACTTCGAGCACGCCGGTGGCGGCGTTCTGCGCGAGGAACTGCAGAACGCCCGCCAGGTTGAACCTGTTGATCGATCCCTGAAGTAGCATGCCGTCGATCTGTTCGAAGTGCGCTCTCAGTAGCCCCTATCGGCAGGATGGGACCATCCGTGAGCGCGGCGGAGGCCCGGTCCGGGCCCTACGGGCCAAATTGACCGGGCCTCCGCCGCGCCGCTATACTGCACGTTCTGAGTACCGGCAATCGAGCGAGGCAGCTGTGAAGAGGACCTACCAACCGAACACCCGCAAGCGCAGCAAGACCCACGGCTTTCGCAAGCGGATGAGCACGCGCGCGGGTCGGTCGGTGATCAAGAGCCGGCGGCAGAAGGGGCGCAAGCGCCTCTCCGCGTAGCCACGGGCCAGATGGCCGCCAAGCGCCCACGTCTTTCGCGTTCCTCCGACTTCCAGCGGATCTACCGGCAGGGTAGCTCCACGGCCTCGCGGTTCCTGGTGCTCTACTGGTTCAAGCGCCCGGCCGAAGCGGGCGACGAGGGCCCCAGGCTGGGGCTGTCGGTATCGAAGAAGCTGGGCGGCGCCGTCGTCCGTAATCGCGTCAAACGGCTGCTTCGCGAGGCCTTCAAGGGCTGTGCGGGGCGGCTCGCCGAGGAGTACGATCTGGTCGTGATCGCGCGCCCGCAGCTGATCGAGCTCGTCACTCGCGAGGGCGAGGGCGAAAAGGATCTCGTGGGCGGCGCCGTCCGGGAGCTCCTCGGTCGCGCCGGGCTTCTTTCATCTACGGAGCAGGGATGACCAAGGTCTTCATCGCGTTCATCAGGGTGTACCAGTACGCGATCTCACCGATGCTCGGACAGCGCTGCAAGTACTATCCTTCGTGCTCGAACTACGCCATCGGCGCGCTGCGTGAGCACGGCGTCTTCCGCGGCTTGGGCATGGCGAGCTGGCGGCTGCTGCGCTGCAACCCGTTCAGCCACGGCGGCTACGACCCTGTGCCGCAACGCCACAGCTGCGCCGACCACCAGACCGACATGAGCGCCCATGTATAACATCCCCATCCTCAAGCAGTTGATCCTGCTGCTTCACTGGATCCTCGTCACGATCAACGACGCGTTGGCGTCGATAGGCCTGAGCCCGGACTGGACCTGGGGCCTCGCCATCATCGGCCTCACGATCATCGTGCGCCTCATCCTCTTCCCGCTCACCTGGAAGCAGTACAAGTCGGCGCAGGAGATGCAGCTCATCCAGCCGCAGATCAAGGAGCTGCAGAAGAAGTACAAGAACGATCGCGGGAAGCTCCAGCAGGAGACGATGCAGCTGTACCAGGAGCACCGGGTCAATCCGTTCGCATCTTGTCTCCCCCTCATCCTGCAGCTCCCGGTCTTCATCTCCCTTTACGCGGCCATCAAGGGGCTCGGCCCTCTGGAAGCGCCTCAGTACGAGGCGTCGGTCAAGGCTCTCGAGGCCGCCTCGTTCCTGTGGATCCCACAGCTCGGATTCCCCGATCCGTACTACATCCTGCTCATCCTCTACGTGGTCTCGCAGATGATCTCCACCGAGCTGATGCTCGCCACGCAGACCGATAAGACGCAGAAGATGATCATGCGGGCGATGCCGATCATGTTCGTCCTCTTCCTCTTCAACTTCCCGGCCGGTCTGTTCGTCTACTGGGTCACGACCAACGTCTGGACGATCGGCCAGCAGTTGATCATCCGGCGCACGATGCCCAAGCCCGAGCAGCTTGCGGAGCGCAAGAAGGCGAAGCCCAAGAAGCGCAGCCGCTTCATGGAGGCCATCATGGCCTCCCAGGGCGAGGCGATGAAGCAGCGCGAAGAGGCCATGGAGAAGAAGAAGGGCGGGTCGGACTCCGGCGGGCAGGGCGCCGGCGGGACCGGCGCCAAGAAGGCAGCGTCAGGCGGGCGCAAGCCGCCGCCCGGCAAGGGCAAGCGCAAGGCCGCGCCGTCACAGGGCAAGCAGGGCGCGGCTTCCGCCAAGCGCAAGCCCGGGAGCGGCTCGTCGTCCGGTGGGGGTCAGGCCAAGCCGGGTACGAAGCCGGGCAAGGGTCAGGCCACGCCGGGGGGCGGCAGCCCCAAGACCACGAGCGCAGACGGCCCGGCGGGCGGCTGACCCAGCCGCGCCACCCGGCCTTCGTCACCCGACCAGGGAGCAGCAGAGCGATGGAAGAGCCGGACGACCTCCAGCCCGTGGACGACGAACCAGACGACGAGCTAGACGACGACGAGACCGAGTTCGCGACGATCGCCGGCGCGGCCACCATCGAAGAGGCCAAGCGCAAGGCTCTCGACCAGCTGCGAAAAGTCGTCCCGTACGTGAATCAGGCCGACGTCGAGTTCATCGTCGTCGAAGAGGGCAGCAAAGGCGGCCTTTTCGGCCGCGGCAAGAGCGCGGCCCAGGTCGAGGCCCGCCTGCGTCCCTCCTCCGAGCGCGTCGAGAGCGATCTGCTCGCGGACGCCGAGACGCTGCGCGAGTTCGTGCAGACGGTCGTCGACCTCATGGGCATCGAGGCCCACGTGGGCGCCAGCGAGGCGCCCGACTGGGTCAAGGCGGACATCAGCGGCGACGATCTCGGCCTTCTCATCGGGCGTCACGGCGCCACCATCGACGCCCTGCAGTACATCTCGGCCATCGTCGTCAACAGCGACCGGCGCGAGCGGCGTCAAGTCATCGTGGACGCGGAAGGGTACAGGGACCGGCGAGCGGCGGCGCTCACCGCGCTGGCCGACCGCACCGCCCAGAAGGTCGCCCGCGAGTCGGCGAGCATCGCGCTCAAGCCGATGTCCGCCGCGGAGCGCAAGGTCATCCACCTTCACCTCAAGGATCACGCCCGTGTGGAGACGGTCTCGGAGGGCAACGAGCCGTTCCGCGCCGTCGTCGTCTCGCCCAAGAGGCCCGCCGGCTGAGCCGGATGGCCTGCCGTGCCGTAAAGGGTCTGCGACCGCCGGCCGAAAGAGAGCAGTGGGCACCGTTTCTGCGTGCCATGATGGCATGAGGACAGTCGAGAGAGAGGAATTTCCGATGCGCCGTTCATTTCTGAACTCCTGGGTCGTTCTGGTCCTTGCGCTCGCGCTGGCTCTGGCCGTCGTGGGGTGCGGCGGGGAGTCGTCGTCCGGCGAGGGCTCGGCGGCGGAGGCGACGACCGACATGTCCGCCGACCAGATCGTCAAGGAGAGCGAAGCCAAGATGGCGGCGGTCCAGAGCGGTTCCTTCACCGCCGACTTCTCGCTACAGGTCCAGGGCGACGAGAGCAAGATGACCGATCCCACCGCGAAGGCGATGCTGACCGACGGCATGACGCTGCACGCCGAAGGCAAGAGCGCCAACGATCCCACCGCCGTCGACATGTCGATGAGCGTCGGGCTGGCCGGGCAGAACCTCGAGTTCGGCATGATGAGCCAGGGCGACAAGTCCTGGATCGAGTACGACGGCGCCTGGTACGCGCTGGACAGCGACAACGCCAAGAGCCTCGACGATCAGGCGGAGATGGGAGCGGCTCCGACCGAGCAGCTCAAGAGCTTCGGCCTCGACCCCGCCGAGTGGGGCACTACCTACGAGCTCGTCGGCACGGAGGACCTGGGCGGCGTGCAGGTGTACCGCATCACGGCGGTCGCCGATCCGCAGAAGCTCGCCGACGCGCTCATGAAGGCCGCCGAGGATCCGGGTCTCGCGGACAAGCTCGGCGGCGCGGACAGCGAGCTCGGGCAGATCACGCAGGACCTTGAACAGAGCAAGGAGGCGGCCGCCGAACTCGGCAAGAGCCTCAAGGAGACGTCGGTCGACTACTGGATCGGCGTCGACGACATGCTCATGTACAAGGCCGAGTTCTCCGCCGCGCTCGACACGGCGGGCCAGAAGGACATGGAGGGCGTCGAGGGCATGTCGATGAAGGGCACCGTCACCATGGCCGACTTCGACGAGCCGGTGACCGTGACGCCGCCGGCCAAGGCCCAGTCGTTCGACAAGCTCATGGAGCAGATGTTCGGCGGCATGATGGGCGGCTCGGACATGAGCTTCTGAACGGAGTATGAGGCGGCCGCCTCGGCGGCGGCCTGAAGTAGAAACGCCGGGCGGCGCCTCGAGGCGCCGCCCGGCGTTTCTCGTTGGCGGCGGCGCCGTGGCCGCCGCCCGTCTGCTACCGCGTCAGCGGTCCCAGTCGAAGTCGCGCGCCTTGGTCTGCTCCCAGGACGCCGTCTCGTCGTCGCTTCGCTGCCCCAGCAGTGACTTGCTGAGGATCTCGGGCGGCTTCTGCGCCGCGACGCGCGGGGACTCCGGCGCCGCGGGCGGCTGAGCCGCGGCGGGACGCTCCCCTGCGGGCTGCTCACCCTCGGCGCTCGGCGCAGCGGGAGCGGGAGCCGCGGCGGGCGCCGGGGCAGCGGCGGCGCGCTGGGCCGCCGCCCGGCTGATCTGCGCGGGGGCGAGCTGGACGGTGCCGTCGGCGCGGACGCCGGCGTTCGGCCGCAGGTCGGCGCGCTCCTCGTAGCCGCGGTCGCTCATCGACACGTCACCGCTGTCGATGTCGACCTGGAAGCGGTACCAGCCCATCGTCCACAAGAAGGTGATGGCGACGATGCCGCCGTCGAAACCGACGTGGACGTGCGGCAGTCCCAGCTGTTCGTTCGTCTCGGCGATCTTGCGGGGTACGCGGCTGACGTTGAGCAGGTCGACGCCACGCTGGAGCAGCGTGAGTGAGGCTGCCGCGGCTTCGGCCTCGGCGGCGGCCTCGGCGGGGGCCGCGGGGACGGCATCCTCGGAGGGGGCCGCGGGGACGGCATCCTCGGAGGGGGCCGCGGGGACGGCATCCTCGGCCGGAACTGTCGGCGCTATCGCGCCCACCGTAGCCGGCGCCGCCGCGGGGGATCCGACCTCGGCCGATGCGGCGGCGGCAGCGGCAGCAGCAGCAGCGACCGCCGCTGCGACCTCGGGACCGGTGATCTCGCCGGTGCTCGCATCCTCCTCGGCCGGCGGTTCCTCGTCGACCTCGGGTATGGGCTGGGTGTCTTCGAAGACGGACGCCGGCGTCGCGGTGGCCGGCGCCGGGCCCGGAGCGGGCTCCGCGGCCGCCGGGTACGCCGGCGCTTGCGCCGGAGCGGCCGTCTCGGCGGCGAATCCGGGATCGTACGCCGGCTCGCCGGGTGCCTCTGCCGGGGCGGGCGGCGGCTCGTAGGCCGGGGCCGCCGGCTCGTCGAACGCGGTCGGCGCGGCTGCGGCCGCAGCGGGTGCGACCTCGGGCACCGCGGCGATGCCGGCATCCGCGGCTTCGGTCTCGCGAAGCGCCGCCATCTCGGCGGCGAACTCCGCCGGCGTCTCGCCCCACGTGCGCTCTCCGGGCTCCGAGGAGTCGCCGGTGAGCGCGCTCGGCGGTTCGACCTCAGGTGCGACAGCCGGCGTGAAGGCGCCGGATTCGGACTCACGAGATTCCGGCGCGGCGCTGCCGAGTCGCGCGAAGCGCCCGGCCAGCTCCTGGCGCTCGGCTTCCGCGCGCGCAAGCTGCGCCTGGAGGCGCTCGATCTCGGCGTCCTTTTCCTTGAGCGCCTGCCAGAACGCGTCGCTCTCCGCGCGCTGGTCGCGTGGGGCCGGCTCGGCCGCGGGCGGCGGCTGGTCCTGGGGCGTCGCGTCGCTGCGCGACTGGCGGACCCGTCCGCTGTTGGCCGGCACGGCTCCGCCGGTCAGTGCGTCGCCGCCTCCGCGCGCGTGCGCCTGCCCGCACAGGGAGCAGATGAGGAGCTCTTCACCGTCGTCGCCGACGACCGTCTGGGTCCACTCGCCGGCGAGCAGGGTGCGACCACAGTCGGCGCAGACGGCCTGGTCCTGGTCGTCCTTGCCCCGTCCGAAGATGCGTCCGAACATCGTCACTCCCGTGTCGGGGACGCCCCGCAGGGCCGAAAACACGCTGCAAACAGGCACATGATAGCAGACGTCGCCGGGCTACTCCTCGTCGCTCCCGTCGTCGGGCGTCGTCTCGTACTGAGCGAGCACGTCACGTGCCCGGGCAAGGTCGTCCTCGCTCACCAGGATGTGGAGAGGGTTGACCGTCGGTGTCGGATACACGTCTTCCATGCCGGTGCCGCCGACGATGGCCTTGATGCCGGCCTGCTCGAGCACTCCTCTGACCACGTTGGCCAGCCCTGCGTCGTTGACGGTGGTCACGGGCACAAGCTCCATGGCGTCACCTCGCAGTCCGGGTCTCGGCGCCGCGTGCGCGACGCACGCGGAGTATACCCGCGCCAGGCTCCGTCCTCTCAGGCATCGTTGGCCTGAGCGCCGGCGAGCCGGCGGAGCCGGGCCAGGTTCTCGCGGTCCGGCCCTTCGCCGGCCAGGCCCGGCACCTCGAGGATGCCGGGGAGGTCGGCGAACGCCGGTTCGGTCACGATCATGCGGAAGCCCTCTTCGCCGAGGTCGCCGTCGCCGATGTTCTCGTGGCGATCGCGGTTGGAGCCGAGCGCGGTCTTGGAGTCGTTGAGGTGCAGCGCCACGAGGCGTTCGCGGCCGCAGGCGGCGTCGAGGCGCGCCAGCGTCTCGGCCAGTCCCGCGGCCGTGCGGATGTCGGCGCCGGACTCGAACAGGTGCGCCGTGTCCAGGCAGATGCCGAGCCGCGGGTCGGCGCCGGCGGCGGCGATGATCGCGCCCAGCTCCTCGAAGTCGATGCCCATGGTGCCGCCGGCGCCCGCCGTGTTCTCGAGCAGCAGGCGGACGGCCGAGCCCTCGCTGTCGGCCAGGGCGCGCCGCAGGCCCGCCTGGACGCGCTCGAGACCGGCCTCGAAGCCGGCGCCCTGGTGCGAGCCGATGTGCGTCACGATGGCGTCGGCGCCGAGCTGGTCGGCCGCCGCGAGCGCGCCGCACAGCGACGTGACCGACTTCTCGTAGAAGTCCTCTTTGGCGCTTGCCAGGTTGATCAGGTAGATGGTGTGGATGAGGACGAAGCGGATCGGCGACGCGGCGCGAGCCTCACGGAACTGCGCCGCGTCGGCCTCCTTGTACACGGTCGGCGCCCAGGTGCGCGGGCTGCCGGCGAAGAACTGCACCGCTTCGCAGCCTATCTCGACCCCGTTCTCGATCGCGTGCCAGACGCCGCCCGACGACTTGACGTGTGCGCCGAAGTACATGGATGCAGCCTCCCTTGTAGCCGGGCGCCGGCGGCGTCGCGCGGTCGCCGGCGCCGCGCCTCAAACGCAGTCTCGCGGCGCCTCGTGGCACCACGTCTTGGAGAAGACTTCTCTCTCGGAGCCGTCGGCGCCTTCGGTCACGGTGACGGTGTCGTTGACGAAGAACCGCGTCGCGTCGCACGTCATCTCCCCGTGCGTGACGATGTGAAAGCGACCCTGCGCGCCGCGTTCGAGCACCGACTCGGCGTCCACGGCCACCCGCGCCGAGAGTGGGTCACCCTCGCAGACACCGTAGCTGACGCGGTTGGACTCCGTCGTCGCCCAGCCGTTCGGCAGCACGACGGTCCCGCCGTCGACGTAGCGGAACGTCCAGACGATCCCGTCGTCGACGAGGTCCCGGGTGTAGCTGCGGCCGCCCGGGCCGCCGCCGCTCGTGGTCTCGCCGAGGCCCTCGGGGACGAGCGGCGGGTCGAAGGGCCGCAGCGCCTCGTCCTCCGCCCGCGGCGGCCGGACGGGGAGTTCCAGCATCGTCGCCCCGCCGGCGATGGTGAGCGTGACCGGCTCCGGCGACGGCCACGCCCACGGCCAGTACGTCGGCGAGAGCGCGACCCGCAGCCGGTGGCCGGCCGGGAAGGCGTGAGCCACGGCGTCGATCGCGAGCCTCGTCGTGTAGCAGCGTCCCGGCTCGAGCGGCTCCGGGTGCTCGTGGCTCTCGAGGTGCGTCAGATTCACGATCTGCTGGGCCACCAGGCGCGACACGCCGTCGGGCGCGACGTCGTCGAGGCGCGCAGCCAGCAGAGCCAGCGGACGGTCGCTGGAGAAGCTCAGCGTGAGCCGCGGGTGGCCCAGGATCTCGAGCGGCGCGACCAGCGGCGCCGAGGTGAAGCAGAGAGACTGCCCTTCGGCGGCGCGCTGGTCGGGCGGGAAGTCGCTCGGCTGGCTCTCGGCGCACCAGGCGCCGGCGTCGGCGCCGCAGAGCTGCGACCCCTTGATGCGAAGGCGACCGTCGCCGTCCGCGCCGAGCGAGGCGGCGGTCTCCGCGTTCGGGCGCGGATCGCCTGCGGCGTCGCGCAGCACGCCGTCGGCGTCGAGGCGCCAGCGGGCTGCCTCGATGCGCGGCGACGGCCACACGTCCTCGCCCACCCAGCGCCCCGGGACCTCGTCCATCCAGGGAACGGGTGGCGTCGACTCGTGCATCCACGCGCGGAGCATCGGCTCGTCCTGTATCCCCGTGTCGACGCCCTTGAGCCAGTGGTCCCACCAGCGCAGCGCCTCCTGCAGAAAGCCGATCGCCGGGCCGGGCGCCGCGTAGTGGGGGAAGGCGTGCGGCCACGGCCCGATGAGCCCTTTGCGGACCCCGGGCAGTCCCTCCAGAAGGCGCAGCACGCTGTTGGTGTAGCCGTCCGTCCACCCGCCGATGGCGTACACGGGGACCTCGATGGCGGCGTAGTCCTCGCACACGGAGCCGTGCTTCCAGTACGCGTCGCGGCGCTGGTGGGCGAGCCAGGTGTGGATCCACGGCTTGTTCGCCGTGAGACGCTGCTCCCACAGCTCGCGCCAGCGCTCGCCCACCGCCGCCTCGTGCGGCGGCTGGCACTGCCAGTGCAGCATGCAGGTGCTCCAGTGGAGGAGGTCGGTGGCGAGGACGCAGCCGCCCTTGTAGTGCACGTCGTCGGCGTAGCGGTCGTCGGTGCTCATGAGCGTGATGACCGTCTTGAGGGCCGGCGGCCGCCGGGCGGCGAGCTGCAGGCTGTTGAACCCGCCCCACGAGATGCCGGTCATGCCGACGCCGCCGCTGCACCAGGGCTGCGCCGCGAGCCAGGCGATGACCTCCAGGAGGTCCTCCTGCTCCTGCGGGTGATACTCGTCTTCGAGCGCCCCGTCCGACTCCCCGCTGCCACGCAGATCGAGGCGCACGCAGGCGTAGCCTCGCCGCGCCCAGTAGGGATGGATGAGGACGTCGCGCGTCGCCATGCCGTCGGTCAGTCGATAGGGGACGGCCTCGAGGATGGCGGGGACGGGGTCGTCCACGGCGTCCACCGGGAGCCAGATGCGTGCCCCGAGCCGGGCGCCGTCGCGCATCGGGATCCACACGTAGTCCAGCTGCCGGATCTCGCGAAGCGCTTCGTCGCGCTCGACCATCGTCGGCCTCCCTGTCTGCCGTGGGGGAAGCCACGAGCATATCCGCCGCTCGCTCGCGGCCGCAACGGCGCTACGGCCGCGAGTCATCGCCGCCGGACGACGGCCGCGAGCGACCGCCGCTGCGCGAAGGCCGCGAACGGCAGTCCGCGCCGTCGGGCAGGAGCTTGCCCGGCGCGCGTCAAACATGATGGCGGCGCCGGCGCGCGGGCGCAGCCTGCCGCGCCGGCATTCCATCCGTACAGGAGGCGACATGGATCAGGACGGGATGAAGCGGTGCGTCACCTGCCCGGCGTTCAGCCCGCTCCCCGGCGTCGGTGGCGCCGGGACCTGCCGGGCGGCTCCACCCAGCCCGCTGCAGGCGGAGCACTACTTCCGCGGGTCGAGCCGCGAGCTCCCCTTCGGCAGCTTCCCCGTGGTCGGGGCGTTCCCCCTCGTCCGCGAGGACGACTTCTGCATGTCTCACCCGGGTAACCGGGCGGCTCTGTCGCGCTGAGACGCCCGGCGCGGGCCTCGGAGGCCCGCGGCGGGCCGGCCGGGGCGCTGTGGTAAAGTTGACCTTCGCGGCGGCCGGAAGCGCCGCCGCGCCGACCCGCCACCCACCTCAGGAGAACTCCAGCGCATGTGTGGAATCTTCGGTTTCGTCGGTACGCCGGACCGGCAGCTCCTCGGCCGTATGGCCGCCGCCCTCATCCACCGCGGCCCCGACGACGCCGGCTCCTTCGAGCGGCCCTCCGTCAGCCTCGGCCACCGGCGCCTCAGCATCATCGACCGCGAGGGCGGGCACCAGCCGATCGCCAACGAGGACGAGACGGTCTGGCTCGTTTACAACGGCGAGATCTACAACTACCGCGAGCTGCACGCCGAGCTCGAGGCCGCCGGCCACACCTTTCGCACCAACTCCGACAGCGAGGTCATCGTCCACGCCTACGAGGAGTGGGGCCCGGCCTGCGCGGCGCGCTTCAACGGCATGTGGGCCTTCGCCATCGTCGACCTGCGGGTGGGCGACGGCAAGCTGATCCTGAACCGCGACCACTTCGGCATCAAGCCGCTCTACTACGCGCGCTCGCCGCTGACCGGCCGTCTTCTCTTCGCCAGCGAGATCAAGGGGCTCCTCCAGGATCCTGAGCTGGTGGCGACCCCGGACGACCAGATGATCTACGAGTTCCTCCAGCACGGCCTGCACGATCACCGGGCCGAGACCATGTTCACCGGCATCTACCACGTGCCCGAGGCGACCTGGATGGAAGTGGCGCTGCCGCCGGCGGACGCGCCGGCCGCCTCCGGCGACGGCGACGGGCCCGGCCTCCTCACGGCGCCGCTGCCGAGCACGCAGTACTGGGAGCCCGAGCTGCGCACCGACGGCAAGCCCGACCCGGCGGTCTTCCGCCGCCTCTTCCGCACCAGCGTGGAGCGGCGCCTCGTCTCCGAGGTCCCCGTGGGCTCCTGTCTCTCGGGCGGCCTCGACTCGACCAGCATCGTCGCCTTCATGAGCGAGCTGCTCAAGGCGGACGCCCCGGACGCGGCGTCGCTGCGCGGCCAGCTCAAGACCTTCAGCGCCGTGTTCGACGGCGATCCCATCGACGAGCGCGACTACATCGAGACCGCCGTCGAGAGCACCGGCGCCGACACGACCTACACGAACCCGCTGTCGTCGGAGTTCATCGACGAGCTGCGCGAGTTCATCTGGCACCAGGAAGAGCCGTTCGTCAGCACCGGCCCCTACGCGCAGTGGTGCGTCATGCGCTCCGCGCGCGAGCAGGTCACGGTGCTGCTCGACGGCCAGGGCGGCGACGAGCTGCTGGCCGGGTACGTGCCGTACCAGCTCGTCTACCTGCGGCAACTGCGCGAGCAGCACAAGTACGAGGAGCTGCGCCGCGAGGCGGCCAAGTCGCGCGACGTCCTCTGGCCGCTCATCCGCCGCCGCATCGCGCAGCGCAGCAAGCGGCTGGCCACGCGCCCGCTGATGAGGCCGGGCTTCCTCGACCGCGTCGAGGAGCCTCGCATCGACAAGTCGCAGACGCACCTCAAGGAGCGCCTGCTGCAGGACCTCCTCACGTACTGCCTGCCCTGTCTGCTGCGCTACGAGGACCGCAACGCCATGGCGTTCAGCGTCGAGTCCCGGCTGCCGTTCCTCGACCAGGAGTTCGTCGACTACCTGCTCACGCTCCCGGACGACGCCATCATCCGCGACGGCTGGAGCCGCTGGATCCTCCGCGTCGGCCTCAAGGAGCAGCTGCCCGACAAGATCCGCCTGCGCCGCTGGAAGGTCGGGTTCACGACCCCCGAGATGCGCTGGATCAAGGCGCGCCGGGCGGCCTTCACCAGTCTGTACCAGTCACCCAGCTTCCAGTCGCGGCCCTACTGGGACGGCGCCGGCGTCGTCGGCAACTTCCGTGACGCCTGCCGCGGCAAGGTCGAGGAGTCGCCCTTCTTCTGGCGCACCGCGAACGTCGAGCTGTGGCTGCGCGAGTTCTGCGACCGCAGCGTGGTGCTCGAGGACGTCGACGTCGAGGCGGCCCTCACCGCTCCGGCGGAGATCGGGCCCAAGCGTCGCGGCACGGTCGCCCAGGCCGCCGACCCGGGGGTGCCGGCGCTGCTGGCGGCCGCCGGCGGCGCGGGCGCCGAGGCCGGCGTCGCCGAGGCCGAGCGCCTGCTCGACGCGTACAAGCCTCACGGCGCCAAGCACCTGTTCGCCGCCATGCGCGGGTACGTCTTCGCGCGTCTGCCGATCAAGACGAGCGTCGTCGGTCGCGATGACGACCTGGCCGAGGTGTGCCGTGAGTACGTGGCCGCCCACGTGAAGCCCGGCGACACCGTCGCCATGGCCGAGAACGCCGTCTCCGCGGCGCAGGGGCGCAGCTACCAGATCGACGACATCCACCCCACCTGGCTCGCGCGCAAGCTGGGCGCGGCGGTGACCAAGACGCCCCACGGCATCGGCCTGGGCACGCCCCAGACGATGCAGCTCGCGATCGACCAGGTCGGGGCGCCGCGCATCGTGCTCGCCGCCGCGGCCGGCGCGGCCGGGCGGCTCGTGCGCAAGCGCGGCGTCTTCTATCTGGTCGCCGGGCGGGAGGTCGAGGCCATCGACGGCCCCGCATACAACCGGCTGCCGCCGCACAACACGGCGGCCAGCCTCGGGCCGGCCGACCCCGACGGCGTCGCCGCCTCGCTGAGCGCCGCCCTGAGCGAGGCGGCCGGCGGCACCGTGCACGCCGCCGTCATCGACGCCAGCGACCTTGCGGTCACCGTCCTCGGCGCCTCCGCGGGCGCCGACCGCGAGCTCGTCGGGTACCTGATGCGCGACAACCCGCTCGGGCAGGGCACCGAGCAGACGCCCGTCTGCGTCTTGCGTCCGCTCGGCCCGTTGCCCGCGCAGAGCTGA
>CAYTRM010000033.1:0-13145 GCA_964440225.1 uncultured Thermoleophilia bacterium
GAGGGCTCACCTGACGACGAACGGCCGCCAGCCACTGACCGACCGGGCGTGAGCATCGTCCGCCGGATGCTCGGCCCGGACGCGCCACGTGCCGGCCAGGGGCAGCCGCGGACTGCGCACGTACCGGGTGCGCGAACCGGCATCGCGGTTCTGCGCCTCGATGGTGAGCTTCGTGACCCACGCTCCCCCGGCGCCGCGCCGCTGGAACACGAGCACGACGGACGATCCCCCCGCCGGGTGACGCGGCGTGAGGTACCCGGCGACGGTGACCGGGGCGTCTCTCACGACGGTCGCCCTGAGCAGCGGGGTCGTCAGGAGCACGTGCGGCGTGACGACGAGCGTCCGGCTCGACGCCGGCAGGTAGGTTCGCAGCGCGGGCTGGGTCGACGGCGGCGTGAAGGTCACGCGCAGCGTGGTCCGCCGGTACGGCCGGTATGCCCAGGAGGCGCGGCCCTCACCGTCGGCGACGCCGAGGCGCACCTCGAGCCACGAATCGCCGCGCAGTCGCTCGAGGCGCACGATCGCCCCCCGCAGCGCCGCGCCCTTCGCGTTGGTCAGAACGGCCCTCAGCCGCGCGGATGCGCCCCACACCGGCGTCGCGTGCCGGGTCGTAAGGGTAACGGCGGGCAGGTGGTCGCGAACGGAGAGGCCGACGGCGGGCGCCGCCAGCAACGCCGTGTCGTAGCGGACCTCGTCGAACGGCGGGGCGACCTCGCCGGGCCCGAGCGCGATGCGCTCGCCGGTCGTGAGGTCGTGCCGGTAGGTCACGGACCCGGCCCCGCCCTCCTCGGTCCAGTACGCGGCGTCGTCCGCCGCGCCGTACTGCAGCGGCGGGGCGCCCGTCACGATGTCGGTCCGCGGCAGCGCCGGGGGCCTGTAGGCGGCGGCGCTCGGATTCGTCTTCAGAAAACGGACGGGGTCGACGAATCCGCCGTGATCCGCCCAGCTCTTGGGGACGTGCCCGGCGTACGGATTGCCGTCGCGGTACTTCGTCCCCGGATGAACGCTGAAGTGGAGGTGCCTGCACCCGTTGACCCTGGCGATGACGTCGCCGGCCTTCACCCGCTGCCCCGCCTTGAACCGGAGGCTGTAGACGTGCCCGTAGAGAGCGTGGAACTTCTTCCCGGCGGCGGTGGTGTGCGTGATGATCACGCAGCCGCCGTTGCTGCCGCCGACTCCGTAGCCGCCGGCGTCGGCGCGAGAGATGAAGACGACGCCGTCGGCGACCGCATACACGGGGCGCCCATACGCGCAGGGCATGTCTTGCGCCACGTGGACGTAGGCGCCGCGCGGGGCGAGCCATCCGGACCACCCGCTGAAGGTCTCGGCGCCGACCGGCCAGTACCACCCGCCGCTACCCGGCCTGGGGGCGGCAAGCGCGGCGCGAGCGCCGTCCGCCGGCGCACCGGCGTAGACGGGTTCGGGCAGGATGGTGGACACCGGCTGAGGCGGCGCGGCCGCGGCGGCCGCCCCCGCGCCGGCACCCACGAGAAGCAGGCCGGCGATCAGACTACCGAGGCCGGCCACGAGAAGGTTCGGCCGCACGCCACGCCACTGGGGGCCGGCGCCTCGCCCTCCGCGATGACGCGACGGCCGGAGGATCGGGAGCCGTCGCGGTGCTGAAGTCGCTTCACTCACCAAGCGTGGAGTATGCCACGCGCAACGGCGGCACGCCCGCGGGCGGAGAAGCTCCGTCTCCGTCGAACCGAGCCTCGGCTGGCTCGAACCCCCGAGTCAGTCACAGATCCCGTCGCGACGGTCACCGCGGAGGGGTAGAGTACGAGGCGGGCTCGACGAGCACGGAGTGCGAAAGGGGAACGGGCGTGAAAGCTCTCGTCGTCTACGAATCGCTGTGGGGCAACACGGCCGCCGTGGCGCGAGCTGTCGCGGAAGGCATCGGGCCGGAGGCGGCCTGCCTCTCGACCGCCAAGGCGACGGTTGCGGAACTGGAGGGCGCCGAGCTCATCGTCGCCGGCGCGCCGGTACTCGGCTTCAAGCTGCCGACGGACCAGATGCGCGACGGCATACGCAAGCGCCCGGGCAAGGCGCCGGCCCCGCCGGACCTCTCGCACCCGTCGCTTCGGTCCTGGCTCGCGGAGCTGCCCGCCGGGCACGGGCGCGGAGCCGCCTTCGACACCCAGGTCAAGGGCCCGTTCGGCAAGGCGGCACCTGAGATCCTGGACCTGCTCGAGAAGGCTGGCTACGCCCCGGCGACCGGCCCGATCGGCTTCATCGTCACAGGCCGGTACGGCCCGCTCAAGGACGGCGAGCTGGAGCGGGCCCGGGCCTGGGGAGTCGATCTGGCGCGGGCGGGCCGCTGACGTGGCCGCCGTCGAAACATGGGCCGCCGCCCCGCCCGACCTCCGCGAGCTGCTCGCTCTCGCGAGCGACCTCGCGCGTGAGGCGGCGCAAGTGCACGAGCGCGGCATGCGCAGCGCGCTCCGCGTCGAGACCAAGTCCTCGCCCACGGACCTCGTCAGCCAGATCGACGAGGCGGCCGAGCGCCTCATCGTCGAGCGGCTCCGTGAGATCCGGCCGGACGACGCCCTCCTGGCCGAGGAGGGCAGCCTGATGGATGGAGCGAGCGGGGTCCGCTGGGTCATCGACCCGCTCGACGGCACCACCAACTACGTCTACGGCTACCCGGCCTACGCCGTCTCGATCGCCGCCGAGGTCGATGGGGTGGCGCGCGTCGGCGTCGTGCTCGACTCCAGCTCGGGGCGGCTGTACCAGGCCATCGACGGCTGCGGAGCGGCCTGCGACGGCGAGTCGATCCGGGCGCGGGAGCACGCCGACCTCTCGACCGCCCTGCTCGCCACGGGCTTCTCGTACACGGCCGCGCAGCGCGAGCGGCAGGGCGCGGCCCTGGCCGCGATGCTGGGGCGCATCCGCGACATCCGTCGCGGCGGCACGGCCGCGCTCGACCTCTGCCACGTCGCCGCCGGCCACGTCGACGGGTACTGGGAGCTCGACCTCTCCCCGTGGGACCATGCCGCCGGCGCCGTGATCGCCCGCGAGGCCGGCGCCCGAGTGCTCCTGCCGGCGCCGGCGCACGGCCGCGGTCCCGCCGTCGTCGCCGCGTCCGCGGCGCTCATGCCGGCGCTGCTCGACCTTCTCCACGAGGGCGGCGTGCTTCTCTGAGCAGGCGTCACGCGCTCCTTTCGTGGGGTGCTTGAGCGCCGCTCCGCGGCGCCCCGAGCCACCCTCAGCCGCGAAGCGCGAGCAGCTCCAGCGGCTGGTCGAGCACCACGCGGGCGCCGCTCTCGACCAGCTCATCCTTCGTGCGGAACCCCCACGCGGCGCCGACGGCGATCATCCCGGCGGCGGTCGCGGTGCGCATGTCGACGCTCGAGTCGCCAAGGTAGACGATCCGCTCCGGCGCGACACCGAAGTCGGCGGCGATCGCCAGAGCTACCGTGGGGTCCGGCTTGAGCGGGACGCCCGGCCGCGCGCCCGCGACGACCTCGAAGTCGCGCGGGTCGAGGAGGGCATCCACGATACGCCGCGTGAGCGCGTCCGCCTTGTTGGAGAACACGGCGAGCTTGACCCCCGCGTCCCGCAGAGCGCGGACGACGTCCGCCGCGCCGTCGTACGGCCGCGTCTTGACCAGGCTGTTGGCGCCGTAGTCGTCGATCATGCGCTCGTAGCAGCGGGCCACGGTCTCGTCGTCGCGCCTCGCCTCGGGCAGCGCCGCGGCGACCAGGTTCCGGATCCCCTGACCGATCAGGTACCTGTACTCGTCGTAGGTGTGCGGCGGCGCGCCCTCCAGGGCGAGCACCCGGTCCATCGCGTCGGCGATGTCCTCGAGGGTGTCCACCAGTGTGCCGTCGAGGTCGAAGATGACGCCGTCGAAGTCCACCCCGCTCCTCTCGCTACGCGCCGCCGTCAGGCGACGGCCGCCGGGTCACGACTCATCCGCCTCATGGTACAGGAGTCCCGGCGCGGGCCTGACACGACCATCTCAGCCGGCCTGCATACTTCCACGTCGAGAATCAGCCGCGCCTTCCGGCGCCGCACGGGCACCTCGGCTCGTGGCTCCTCCGGGTGCCCTCCCCCGCGCGCCAACGTTGACGGGCGCCGACCGTGGGTCTTTGCTGGTTCTGACCACACCTCCAAAAGGGGGAGATGTGAAGACGGTTTGGGAGCGCGACACGCGGGTGTGCCCGTCCATCGACCTGCAGCCGGACCTGCTGGCGGCGATCCGGGACCATGCGGAGCGAGCAGAGCTCGGGCCGGTCGAGGCGCAGGCGCTGGTCTGCTTCGAGACGGTCTCGCAGCGCACGAAGAAGCCGAGCCTGACCGAGCGCCTGGCCGGCGGCGGCCACAAGACCCTGGCTCAAGCGGTGATCGTCACGCCGACGCGCTTCGTCTGGGCGCAGCGCGCCGGAGACGGCGCGGCAACCGGCCACTCACAGCTCCTCGACCGGCTCGACGTCACCGACTACGAGAAGGACCCGGCAGCCGCCCTGCTGCCGGAGCACGGCCTCCAGGTACACGGCGTCGTCGCCATGGGAGGAACGGTCGGCATGCTGTTCTTCGGCCTCGGCGAGGGACCCGACGCCGACCGTGCGCGCCGGATCCTCAAGGAGGCGGTGCGGGCGGCCCACGGAGAGGGGCCGCCCGTGGGCGGCCCCTCTCCCGACTCGCCGTCGGACGGCGCTCAGGCCGCCGGGGCGGGCTCCATTTGACGAGCAGGGTCGCTCAGCTCGAGAGCAGGTCGAGCACCCGACGACCGGCGGGAGCCCGCGGGTCGTGCGGCGACGGACCCCTTCGTCGGTGACGCGTCCGCCGGCTCGAGCGTCATCGCGACGGGTATACTCATAGTCCTCGCTCTGAGACGTCAGGGTCGCGACGACGCCGCAAGGAGGCACGATGGGGAACCTGGAAGTGGTCCTCATCTTCGCTTGCGTGCTCGTCCTCATCAGCATTGCCGCAAGCAAGGCCTCGGGCCGATCCGGAGTACCCGCGCTACTCCTCTTTCTCGCCATCGGTATGATCGCTGGCTCGGAAGGCGTCGGCGGGATCCACTTCGACAACGCGGAGCTGGCGCGGTCGGTCGGCGTCGTCGCCCTTACGATGATCCTGTACGCCGGCGGGCTGGACACGCACTTCGCCAGCATCCGCCCAGTGCTCACGCGCGGCATCCTGCTTTCTACGGGCGGCACTCTGGTCACCGCCGGCATGGTCGGCGCCTTCGCGTTCGTCGTCACCGACCTGCCGCTCGGGGTCGCCCTCCTCCTCGGCGCCGTCGTCTCGTCGACCGATGCCGCAGCCGTCTTCGCCGTGCTGCGCAGCCGCAACGTGCACCTACCCACCAACGTCCGCAGCCTGCTCGAACTGGAGTCCGGGAGCAATGACCCCATGGCGGTGTTCCTCACCGTCTCGCTCATCACTCTTGTCACGCAGGGCAACGGCTCGGTATTCGAACTGACGGCGTCGTTCCTGCTGCAGATGGGTCTCGGCGCGGCCCTGGGCTTCTCACTCGGCAGGGGGATGACGCTGATCATCAATCGAATCGAACTGGACTACGAGGGTCTCTACCCGGTACTCAGCCTCTCCCTGGTCCTGCTGACCTACGGGCTGACCGCGTACGCGGGCGGCAACGGATTCCTCGCCGTGTACATCGCGGGAGTGGTCATGGGCAACCGCGCGTACATCCACAAGCGAAGCCTGACGCGCTTCCACGACGGCTTGGCCTGGATGATGCAGATCGCGATGTTCCTCACCCTCGGGCTTCTCGTCTTCCCGAGCCACATCCTCCCGGTGCTCGGCGCCGGCGTGCTCATCGCCGCGTTCCTCATGCTGGTCGCGCGGCCGCTGAGTGTGTACCTGTCGCTCGTTCACAGCCGCTTCAGCCTGCGCGAGCGAACGTTGATCGGCTGGGTCGGCCTCCGTGGGGCGGTGCCGATCATCCTTGCCACGTTCCCGCTGGTCGCCGGTGTGCCCGAGGGCGACGCGATCTTCAACATCGTGTTCTTCATCGTGTTGGCCTCGGCGCTCGTGCAGGGCACGACGATCCCCTGGGTGGCGCGCCGGCTCGGCGTGGAGGGCCCGGCGTACGAGCCCGAACCGATCTCCAGCGGCGACCCGGTGCGGCGCCGTCTCGTCGAGTACCGCGTGCCGGGCGACTCGCCCATCGTGGGGCGGCAGATCGCCCAGGCCGGACTGCCGAGCGGCGCCGAAGTCGTCTTGCTCAGAAGGTACGACTCCTACATCGTCACCAAAGGCAGCAGCCGCCTGCGCCGCGACGACGTCCTGCTGGTCCTGGCGGACGACGAGTCGCTCGGGGCGATCGACGGCGCCGCCGAGCTTGTACGCGAGTACTCGCCCCTCTCGATATGCTCGCTCGAGCGGCCGGACTGACGGGAGCGACGGGTTCGCAGACGACCTCGAACCGGCGGGTTCGAGGGCGTCAGTCCGGAGCGGGGACGGCAACGAGCGGCTTCTCGCTCGCCGGCGGTCCCGCCCCCTCCTCCGGCAGATCCACCCGCGGCAGCCACCGAAGCCAGCGCGGCAGGTACCAGTTCCAGTCGCCGAGCAGCACCATGGTCGCGGGCACGATCACCAGTCGCACGATGGTCGCGTCGAGCAGGATCGCGACCGAGAGGCCGACGCCGAACTGCTTGATGATCGGATCGTTGACCAGCACGAAGCTCGCGAACACCGTGACCATGATGACGGCGGCGGCGGTGATGACGCGGGCGCTGCCGCCGACACCCGAGCGCACCGCCTCGTGGGATCCCTCCCCGGCCGCGTGGGCGCGGAAGATCTGGCTGATGAGGAAGACCTCGTAGTCGGTGGACATCCCGAACAGGACGGCGAACATCAGCAGCGGCACGTAGCTGGCGATCGGCACGGTCCCCCAGGAGTTCTCGAGGCCGACCAGACGAAGCCCCCAGCCCCACTGGAAGAAGGCCGTGAGGATGCCGAAGGCGGCTCCGACGGCGAGCAGGTTGCAGAGGATCGCCTTGAGCGGCACGAGCAGCGAGCGAAAGGCGACGAGGAGCACGATGAAGCTAAGTGCCAGAACGATGCCGATGACGAGCGGCAACCTGGCGGAGATGAGCGTGGCGAGGTCGACGTAGGCGGCGGTTACTCCGCCGACGTACGCGGTCACGCCGGCGCCCCGCGTGGCTGCGGGGACGACCGCGGTCCGCAACCGGCGCACCAGGTCGGCGGTGAGCGGGTCGGCGGGGCGCGTGGTGGCGGTGATGGTGTAAACGGCGGCGGTACCGGACTCGTTCAGGCGCGGCGGCGGCACGGACGCCACGCCGGGCGCCGCCGCCAGAGCGTCACGCAGGGCCACGGCGCGAGGATCGGTGGCGCGCGGCTGGCCGCCGGCGTCGGTGAGCAGCCGGACGAGTTGCCGCTCGAGATCGCGCGCCCGGTCCGCCTGCCGCTCGAGGCGCCGCTTCTCGCGCTCGAGCGCGGCGGCGTCGCGCTTGAGCCGTTCGCCGCGGCGCTTCAGCGCGTCGCCGCGCGCAGCGAGTCGCGTGGCCTGGGCCTGGAGGGTGGCGCCCTCGGAGCTCAGTCCGGAGGACTGAGCCTGCAGGGCGCGGCCCTCCGCCGCCAGGCGCTCGCCCTCCCTCTTCAGCGACGCCGCCTGCTTCTCGAGCGCCGCCGCCTCGGCCCGCACGGCCTCGGCCTGCTGTGCGAGCGCCACGAGCTCGGCCTGCAGCTTCGCGAGCTCGACGGGATCCGTCGTCTGCGCCATCGCCTGCTGCACGGCGGCGATCTCCGCCGCCAGTCTGGCCCCCTCCGCGGCAAGAGCTTCTCCCTCCGCCGTAAGACGGGCCTTCCTGGCCAGCAGCCGTGCCTGCTCCGCCTCCAGTCGCTCCTTCTGCGCAAGCAGAGGAGCCGCCCTCGCCTCCAGCGCTGCGCGCTGCGCCTGCAGGGCGGCCGCCTCCGACTCCAGCGCCGCCTTCTCCGCCGCCAACTCGTCGCCGCGCTTCTCGAGCGTCTTCGCCTCCCGCTTCAAGCGGCGGCCGTCCGCCTCGAGCGTGCGCCCCAGCCGCTCCGCCCTCTCGCGCTTGTCCGCGAAGGCGTCGCTCGGCTCCGCGGCCGGCGAGAAGCTCGCCGCGACCATCAGCCGGCCGTTGGCGCCGGCTCCGAGGCCGGCGGTGGTCAGGTCGAAGGCGCGGCGGTGCGTCGCCGTCTCCGGCCAGGCGCCCACATCCTCCTGGCCGAGGATCAGCGTCAGCGTCGGCGCCGCCAGCGGCAGCAGCACGAGCAGCGACGCGATGAGGGAGATCCACGGGTGCCGGGTCACGATGCCCGCCCAGCGCGCCCACACGTTGTCGGCGCCGGGTGATCCCGCGGGGTGCTTGACCCACGGCAGCCGCAGGGAGTCGATGCGCCGGCCCACGAGACCCAGCACGGCCGGCAGGAAGGTGATGGAGGTGAGCACCGCGACGAACACCGCCAGCGCCGCCGCGTAGCCCATCGCGCCCAGCAGCGGCACCTGCGCGGCGAGAAGGGCGAGCAGGGCGATGATCACGGTGACGCCGGCGAAGACCACCGCGCTCCCCGACGTGGCCATGGCGCGAGCCACCGCGTCACCCACGCCCAGGCCGCCGTGCAGTTCATCGCGGTAGCGGAAGACGATGAACAGCGCGTAGTCGATACCGACGCCCAGGCCGAGCATGGTGGCCAGCGTCGGCGCCACGACGGGGATGTCCAGGACGTGCCCCAGCAGACCGATCGTCCCGAGGCCGGTGACGAGCGCGACGATCGCCGTGAGGATGGGCATGCCGGCGGCGACCAGAGCGCCGAAGGTGAAGGCGAGGATGACGATCCCGGCGCCGATGCCGATGATCTCGCTGCGCCGGGAATCCTCCTCAGACAAGCGGATGCCCAGGACCCCGCCCGCCTCCACCTGAACGCCGGCGCGGCGCGCCGGGTCCGCGGCGGCCATGATCGCGCTCGCGAGCTCGCGCGTGACCTGGCCGCCGTCCACGTCGAGCAGCACCTGGGCCACTCCCGTGCGCTCGTCGGCGCTGAGCAGCGTTCCTTTGCCGCCGCGGATGAACGGGCTGGTGACACCGACGACGTGCGGAAGCGCGCGCATCCGCGCGAGCGACGCCTTGACCGCCTGTTCCACCTCAAAATCGGTCAGCGTGCCGGCGGCGGTGTGGAAGACCACCGGGCTCTGCCCGTTCTGCTGCGGCGGGAACTCGCGGGAGAGGAAGTCGGTGGCGCGCTGCGTGTCGGTGCCCGGCAGGCGGATGTCGTTCGAGGTGCGTGCGCCCAGCACTACCCAGCCGGTGGCCACGGCCGCGACCACGCACGCCCAGACGAGCAGCACGAGGTAGGCGCGCCGCGCGCAGAAGCCACCGAGTCGATACAGCAGAGCGGACACGCCGTAGTCACACTCCTTAACGGGACTCCCACGATAGGCGGCGAGCCTGCGGTGTCAACTCGGATGCTCACGGAACGGCCATGCGCGGCTGGTACCATGGGCGCCGAACAAACCGCGGGAGGACAGCTTGACCGGATCGGCAACGAAGCAACCACGCGCCGGGCTCTGCGGGTGCGGCCGGCGCCGCACGAAGATCGTCGCCACGCTGGGGCCCGCCAGCCGTGACGAGGAGGCGCTCGGGCAACTGCTCGAGGCGGGCATGGACGTCGCGCGCATCAACCTGTCGCACGGCTCGATGGATCAGCACGCCGCGGCGATCGCCACCGCACGCCGGCTCGCGGCCGAGCGCGCCGTGCCGCTGGCGGTGCTCATCGATCTGCCCGGTCCCAAGCTGCGTCTGGGAGACCTGCCGGGGCCGCTGGCCGTCTCGGCAGGTCAGACGCTGACGCTGGGAGTGCCTCCGGCCGCCCAGATCCCGGTCAACTTCCCCGAGCTCCTGCCCTGCTTCACGCCGGGGGAGCTCGTCCTGATCGACGACGGCGCCATGGCCCTGCGGGTGAGCGCCGTCGCCCCGGGGGTGGTCACGCTCGAGCCGCTCAACGATGGCGTCGTCACCTCGCGCAAGGGCGTCAACCTGCCCGACACGCAGCTGCCTGCCGGCGCCCTGACCGACGCCGACCACGAGTTCCTCGCCTGGGGCCTGCGGCAGGACGTCGACTACGTGGCGCTCTCGTTCGTACGCGGCGCCGACGACGTGCGCGAGCTCAAAGAGCTCATCGCCGCGGCGGGCGGCGACCAGCTCGTGATCGCCAAGATCGAGAAGAAGGAGGCGCTGGGCGCCTACGAGGACATCATCGCCGCGGCCGACGGGGTCATGGTGGCCCGCGGCGACCTCGGCGTGGAGGTCGATCCGGCGACCGTGCCGATCTGGCAGAAGCGGATCATCCACGCGGCCGTGGCGGCCGGCAAGCCGGTGATCACGGCCACCCAGATGCTCCAGTCGATGATCGACGCCCCGCGCCCCACGCGCGCGGAGGCGAGCGACGTCGCCAACGCCATCTACGACGCGACCGGCGCCGTCATGCTCTCGGGCGAGACCGCGGTCGGCAGCTACCCGATCGAGGCAGTGCGCACGATGGACCGCATCGCACTGGCCGTCGAGGAGGACATCGAGCGCACCGGCCGGGCGCCGCAGCCCTGGACGGAGACGCGCTCCGGCGTCTCCACCGCGATCAGCCACGGCGCCTGCGAGGTGGCGGAGCGTGTCGGCGCCGCCGCGATCGTCACGGCGACGTTCTCGGGCGCCACGGCCCGGGCCGTGGCCCGCAGCCTGCCGGCCCAGCCGATCGTCGCCGTCAGCCCCAATCGGCGCGTCGTCAACCAGCTGGCCCTCTGCTGGGGGGTCTGCCCTCTTCTGGGCGAGCGCCACGGCAGCTTCGAGGAGGTCGTGATCGAGGCCAACGACCTCGTGCTCGCCGGCGGCTTCGGCGACCCGGGTGAGGTCGTCGTCATCACCGCCGGCCTCCAGACGAACCAGTCGGGCACGACGAACCTGATCAAGGCGCACGTGCTGGACTGAGGGCGCCGAGCGCCGGTCCTACTCGGGGACAGGACAGACTAGACGGCCGACGGCAGCAGCGCGTGGGCTCCCGAGAGTTCCGCCATCAGCTCACTCACGGGCAGGATCCGGTCGACGCGCGAGGCGGTGGTGCCGGCGGTATACAGCGGCTCTTCTCTGCCGGCGTCGTAGCCCGCGGCGCTGCACAGGCCGTTGCAGATGCAGAACGCATGCTCGTTGTCGTGCCTGGCGGCGCAGACGGCGTAGCGCCCATCGGCGTCCTTACCGAGCACGTAGCCCTTGTCGCACTTCGGCGGGCGGCGGCGGGCGAGCGCCGACTGGTACATCGGCGACTCGCGCAGGACGCGGAAGGGGAGGCCGCACGGCGAGCCCGGGTCGTTGGCGACCAGGATGTCCTCCGGCCGCGCGCGCAGGACGGCCTGTTTGTACTCGGCCGAGGCGCTGCTCTCGTCGGTGGCCAGGAAGCGCGTTCCCATCTGCACCCCGTCGGCGCCGAGAGCGATGAAGCGGCGGATGTCGGCGTGCGTGTAGATGCCCCCGGCCACGATGACCGGGAAGTCCCCGTGCGCCTGCGCGACCTCCTTGACCGGCGGGAGCAGCCGCTCGAGCGCGTTCTCCGCCAGGTCGACCTGGTCGGCGCGGAACCCGAGGTGGCCGCCGGCGAGCGGGCCCTCGAGGACGACGGCGTCGGGACGGTAGTGTTGCCGCTCCCAGCGCCGGCAGATGAGCTCGAGCGCGCGGGGGGACGAGACGATGGGGATGAGCGCGGTGTCGCCGGGCGGCCGGATGGCCGGCAGAGAGAGCGGCAGGCCGGCCCCCGAGACGATCGCGTCGGCGCCGGCGTCGATGGCTCCACGTACCGCGGCCTCGTAGTCGCGCTGCAGCGCCACCATGATGTTGATGCCGGCGTAGCCTCCGCCGGCCTTTGCCGACGCGACTTCCTGCTCGATGGCCTGGACGGTGTCGACCCTGCGACCGATGCGCTCGCCCACGATGCGGTCGAGGCAGGCGCTAGAGATGAGACCGAGCCCCCCGGCGACGGCCACCGCACACGCCAGCGGATACAGAGAAACGCCCACGCCCATGCCACCCTGCACGATCGGCAGAGAGAGGCGCATACCTTTGACTCGGAGCGAGGGAAGCGGGGGGATAGCGATCAGGGGAGACGACCTCCTTGACTGAGTTTACCGCCAACGGCGCCCCATGGCGAGTCGGCGATCGACCCGCAGCGGGCATCGGCGTGGCGGCGCCGATGCCCCGGCCCCGCTCGCCGCCGGATCGCACGGTCTCGGCCCCGCCCGGCTGGGGTATCCTCTTCCTAGTGACGCCGCCTCCGAGGCGAGGGGCTGATGCCGGTGGCGCAGAGGTGTGCGGACAATGGGGAGAAGAACGGTGTGAAGCTCGGCGAGCACGCTCTGGCGGAGCTGATGGACCTCGACCGCGTGCAGCGGCTGTGCGACGGCTTGTCCGCCTCGTGCGACATCGCCCTCGCGGTGCTCGACCCCGAAGGCAAGGTGCTCATCGCCTCGGGCTGGCAGGACATCTGCACCGCCTTCCACCGCGTCGACGAGAAGACGGCGCGCTGCTGCCGCGAGAGCGATCTGCGGATCAACGAGCGCCTGCGCGCCGGCATGGGGGCGTCGGAGCACTACGCCTACAAGTGCGCCAACGGGCTGTGGGACGTGGCCTTCCCCCTTGTCGTCTCCGGCCGGCATGTGGCCAACATCTACACCGGCCAGTTCTTCTTCGACGACGACGCCGTGGACGTGGATGCCTTTGCGGCGAGAGCGCGGCGGCTCGGCTTCGACGAAGAGGCCTACCTCGCAGCGCTGGCGCGCGTACCGGTGATCACGCACGAGCGCCTGGAGACGAACATCCGCTTCCTCGCCGACTTCGTCGGGCTGCTCGGCGAACTGGGCCTCAGCGCCCTCCTCCGGAGGGAGAAGCACAGGCAGCTCGAGGAGAGCGAGCGACGGTATCGCCATCTGTTCGACAATGCCACGGAGGGTCTCATCGTCTTCCGCGCCGACGACGATGCCGGCGGCGCCCCCGACCTCGTCATCGTCGATGTCAACCCGACCCAGTCGAGCCGAACGCACACGCCGCGCGAGCAGCTGATCGGTCGCCGGATGAGCGAGTGCGGAGAGGACGAAGAGCGGCTGCGCGCGTACTTCGATGTGGTCGCAGGCGCCCTCGACGCAGGGGAAT
>CAYTRM010000034.1:0-12970 GCA_964440225.1 uncultured Thermoleophilia bacterium
AGCGCCGCCCTTGCACGGCGGAGGTCAGGGGTTCGAGCCCCCTGCGGTCCACCAGTCCACTCACGATCAGGAGCACGGATGTCGTGGGCGCCCGGCGCATTGCCTGCTCCCATCACGTCTCGTCATCCCGGCCGGGGCCGAGGGCGCGCCCGGCCTCCGGCAGCTGCGGCGTCCCTCGCCAGAGCCGGCCCGGCCACGCGCCGGCGCGCCCGAACACGACAACGAGCGCCGGCACGAGCAGCGAGCGCACGAAGAAGGCGTCGACGAGCACGCCGAAGCAGAGGAGGAAAGCCAGCTCCCTGAATGACCTCAAGCCGACGATCGCGAGCAGGGCGAAGCTGGCGGCGAGCGCCAGAGCGGCCACGGAGATGGCCCGCCGCACGCGAGGGACGGCGTCCTCGATGGCCGGCCGCCACGGCCGGACACTTGCCTCCTCCCAGATCCGCCCCACGAGGAACACGTTGTAGTCGGACCCGAGCGAGACGAGGAGGACGGCGGCGGCGAGGGGGACGTAGTACGTCAGACTCCCGGTGTCCAGCAGGACGACGAAGACGTAGCTCGCGACACCGAGGGTGGCGGTGAGCGCAAGCATGCTCGCCGCCGCGAGGTACAGAGGAGCCAGCAGGGCGCGGAGGAACAGCACGAGCAGGAGGAAGTCGACGACGAACACGGCCAGGGCGACGCGAATCAGATCGGCCATCGTCAGCTTGACGCTCTCTTCGGCCAGCGCTGTGTCGCCCGCGTACAGCACGCTCGCCCCTCCGATACCCACCACGCTCAACAGCGTCGGCATCGCGGCTCGAAGACCGTCGTAGCGGGCGATGCCCTCACTCCCCAAAGGGTCGACGTCGAAGACCACGAGATAGCGGGCGGCGGATCCATCTTGTGAGACGGCGATCGGTGGCAGGACGACACCACTCTCCGCCAGGAAGGTCAGCTCTCGCGGCCCGAGGACCTGCGCGACGCCGGGAAGGCCCGCGATCGCCTGTTCGAGCGCCGTCAGCTTGCTCGTGTCTCGCCCGATGCCGGGCTGCTTGACGATTACTTCGGTGGGCGACAGGATCCCCTTGCTGAACCCCTTCTCCGCCGCGTCGGCAGCCTGTTTGACCTCGGCCGACGACGGCAGCACAGAGATGAGATTGAAGCCCACGCGCAGATGCGTGAGGCCGCTGGACGCCGCTACGAGCACGGCGACGCAGAAGAGGATGATGGCCGCCGCCACCACTCTGTTGGTGGAAAGGTGGGTCAGTCGGCGGGAGAGCGACCGGGCCCGCGTGTCCGGGCTCCCGCCTCCGGCATCCGCCGGCGCAATGGGGACGCGCGGCCAGAACACGAGGCGGCCGAAGACGGCGAGCAGCGCCGGGACCAGCGTCACCGCGACGATCAGGCCTATGACGACGGCGAGGGCCATGCCGGGGCCGAGAGCCCGCATGAACCCCAGCCGCGCGACCAGCAGCGCGAGCACGCCGGCGGCGACCAGGAGCCCCGCGGTCACGATCACCGGCGTGAACTCGGCTGTCGTCTGGCGCACGGCGGTGCTTCTGGGAACGCCCGCCGCAAGGCGGTTGCGAAACCCGGACAGATAGAAGATCGAGTAATCGGTCACGATGCCCAGCAGCAGCACGACCATCAGCGGCTGCAGTTCGGCCGGCGCACTGACCCCGAACTGGCCGCCGACCCAGGCCGCGACGCGGATGGCCACGAGATAGGCGATGATGCCGGCGGCGAGGGTGATCAGCGGAGCGCCGACGGCGCGAAAGGTCAGGCCGACGATCAGAGCGATGACTATCACCGTCGCGATCGCGACCAGCTCCAGGCGGTCGCGGATCTCACGGCCTTGGGCGAGACGGGCCGGGACCGCCCCGGTCACGCCCACCACCGAACTCCCGGGCGCATCGAGGTAGGCTCGCGCATACTCGGCCGCAGAGGCTTCTCTGGTGCCCCAGCTCGTCGCCGGGTCGAAGAACAGGAGCGTGATCGCCGTGGTCGCGGGGACGCGGCCGACGCGGGCCATCCCAGGGGCGTTGAGGATCGGCAGCGCGCCGAGCAGGCCCCGGGGGGGCGTGACCGTGCCCTGGTCGACGGCCAGCGCAGCCGCGATCGTCTGCTCCTGCGCCTCGAGTGGCAGGCCGCCCGGATCGCGTTGCACCACCACCATCCTGCTGAGCACGGGGATCGCGAACAGCCGCGCGGCCTCACGCTCGGCGCGAATGGCCGCGGCGTTGCGCGGAGTCAGGTCGCCGATCGCGCCGGGACCCGACGACACGCTGGGCAGATACAATGTTGCCGCGACGGCTACGGCGATCCAGAGCGGCGGGACGACGTACCGAAGCGGACCCGTGACGAGCCACGCGTGCGTGCGCGCGAGGCGGCCGATGACCGGCCGGGGGCCGACGGCCCCGCCGATGCTCACGTCGTCAGTCTGGTGCTCGCTCACGCCCGCGTCCGCCGCTCGCCGAGGTCCCGGTCGGGCCGTCGCGCGCGCCCTGACCGCCTGAATCCGCGACGAGGACCGCCAAGAGCCCGCGTCTGAACGCCACGTAGATGACCACGATCGGCAACGTGGGCACGAGAGCGACCATGAGGCCGAGCAGAATCGCGAGGCTGTGGAATTGCCCCCGGATGGCAAGCGCCTCGGCCTCCGTCTGAGCGGCAACCTTGCGTATCTCGTTCGCGACGTTGCCGACCTCATCGCCGACCAGCGGCAGGCCAGAGAGCGAGCTCAAGCTGCCGCCCGCGTCACCGAGAGCCTTGGCGTTCTGGGCCACGCTCGTCCCGAGTCGGTCGAGCTGCCACACCTCGACGCCGATGACGGCACCGAAGGCGACCCACGCGATGATCCATCCGACCAGCGCCGCGTTCAGCTTTCGCATGGTCCCTCGATCACCTCGGACATTGCCGTCCATTGGTCTCCACACGGCCGACTGGTCGAAACCTACCATACATGCTATCTGGGCAAGGGTGGCGCCGCGCACGAAGGTGGAGAAACGCTTGGGGAGGTTCACCGGGTCGCGAGCGAACATTGGCTTCTCACGGAAGCCGGGGACCTGCGCAGTCGATGGCAGCGGATGCCGGTCAGGTGCGGGGAGGACGTTGTGTGACCTGGACAACGTCGGTGCGCCCTAGTGGACAACTCTCGAACCTTCGCCACGAGTCGCACGCGCGGTCTACTTGGCCAACGCCTGTTTCACCCCGGCGTCGATGCCCTGCGCCCCTTCGGACTCCATGCCCGGGCGATCCCCCTCGCGCAGCGCCCGGCAAACTAACGCTGCGGCACTTCACGATCCCCGCCATCACTTGCTGGCACTCCTGCCCGGCGCTGTACGCTCAAGGCAGCACTTGCCGGCTCTCGGCGGCACCTACTAGTGAAGTAATCTATGCGTTCGCACGGCGGAGGCTGGGGGTTTCACTCCCCTGCGGTCCACCAAGCTGTTCCACGCTCAGGTGCGGGGGTTCTGCTCGTCCCGAGGCGGGGTCCGGGACCGGCAGATGTGCCCTCGTGCGCTTGCCCGGCAAACGCACCCGTTGTCTCGCTGAGTGAATCCCTGTCAAGCGGCGCCGCTGTGCCGCACCGCGACGGAGATGGTGCCGAAGACGATTTGCCGACGGGCCCGTCACGCATGCCGCAAGAGGAACCGCTCGAACGCCTCGAGGCCGGCGTCGAGGCCGAGCCTGCCGATTCCTACGCGGAAGTGGTCGTCTGGCGTTCCCGCCAGTTCTGAGTAGTAGATGCTTGCCGGCAGCACCAGCACGCCGTCCTCCTCGAGTAGCTGCGCGCAGAATTGCTCCACATCGCCGCCTTTGTAGCGCACATAGCACACGCAGCCGCCCATCGGTGGCGCGTAGTCGAACAGGTCGTCGTGCCGGGCGAAGAAGGCTTCAAACAGGGGAAGATTGGCTGCCACGATGCCCCGATTTCTCTCCCAGATCTTCTCGCGATGCCGGAGTGCAACGCCAGTCAGGTACTCAGAAGGCGCGGGGTTGCAGATGGTCGTGTAGTACTTGCGCTTCTCGATCCGTTCGAGCAGCCCACGGTCCCGAGTGGCCAGCCACCCAGTCCGCAGGCCGGGGAGTCCGTAGGACTTCGAAGCGACGTTGAGCGACACGGCCGTTTCCGAGAGGTCCGCGGCCTGCGGGAGCGTCCGCGCCGGGTCGAGCTCGATGCCTCGGTAGACTTCGTCGCAAAACAGGCGGATGCCGCGCTCGTCGCAGAGGGCGTTGAGCTCACGAAACGTCGACTCGCTGGGCACGTAGCCGGTCGGGTTGTGGGGGTAGTTGACGGCGACCAACCGGGTATTTGGCCGCAGGAGCCCCCGCAGCTCATCGAGGTCCAACGCCCAGCCGTTCTCGCGGTGCAGAACGAGGGGCGTGACCTCGGCGTCCATCGCCAACGGGACGGTCTCCATGGACTGGTAGCACGGCACGGTGACGACAGCGTGGTCACCTGGGCCGACGAGCTCCTGCATGGCGAGATAGAGCCCCTCCTCAGCGCCGGCGAAGGTGAGCACGTGACTCGCATCAACGGTCGCGTACGTATCCGCAATCGCCTCACGCAGGTTCTCTGACCCCCACGAATCGAGGTAGGAGAGCTTCAGCTGCATTAGGCCTTCGCGGTCGGCGTCCGTGCCCAGCGCCAGCAGCTCCGCGATGGTCATGGTCTGAGCGTCCGACGCCGTGAGGTGGTAACGGACCTTGAACTCCCACTTGCCGAGGTATTCCTCCAGCCGGAACGTGCGAAGCGGTTTCATGAACGTGCCTCCTTGAACAAGGCGTAGACGATGATGCGAGAAACGCCCACGGCTCTGCCCACCTGGGCAGCGGCGTTCCGTGTGGCGAAGAGACCGCGACCGTCGAGGACGCGGACCAGGTCCATGCGTTGAGCCGACGTCAAGCGGGCCCGGCTCAGGTGCCGCGAGCGGCACTCCTCGTCTCCGAAGCGGAGGATCTGCCTACTCACGGCATTCTCTCGTGGCAGGTATCGTGCGGTGAGAACAGGCCGGGAGGGCACAGCGCCCTCCCGGCCTGACCATCGCTCGATGGACGTGGGCCTACTCGACCTCGGTGCGCGCGTGCCGCCGGCGGACCAGGATCAGGACGAGCCCGACGACAATGACCGCGACGACGATGCCGACGATGAGGAGCACTGTCGTGTTGGCGCCGGCCGACTCCGTCGTCGCTACGGCTGGTTCGACCATCCGGTAGGTGTCGATGTTCTGGTAGTTGTAGAAGGCCGAGCCGTCGTAGCCCTCGATGTCGGACGGCGACGGGACGACGCCCTGCCACTTGTCGCTGTTGTAGCCCTCCATCTGGTATGGGTAGGCGAAGACCAGGTAGTTCGCCGCTTGGTACACGAGCTTCTGCATCTCCTGCGCCAGTGGAACGCGCTGAGCGACGTCGATCGCCTGGTCCTGGTCGCTGAAGAGCCTGTCCGTCTCCGGGCTCCACCACAGGGTGTCGTTCCAGCCCTCGATGTTGTCCTTGGTGGGGACGGCCAGCATGAAACTCGGGTCGGAGTCCTGGGTCCAGAACCAGATGAACATGTCGTAGTCGGGCGCATACACGTCGCCCTTGTAGTTGTACTGGGCGTCGAGGAGCACGCCCGCGTCGACGATGCGCAGCGTCACCTTGATGCCGACGTCCTTGAAGTAGCCGACGATGAGCTTCGCGGCAGTGCGGTTCTCGGGCGAGTCGTTGGTGACCATGAGATCGAGGTCGAGCGGCTTGCCGTCCCTGGTCTCGCGAAGACCGTCGCCGTTCGCGTCCTCGTAGCCGGCGAGGTCGAGCTGGGTCTTGGCCTCGTCGGGGTCGAAGGTGAACAGCTCATCGGCCGTCGGCTCGTAGTGATAGGCCGAATACGGCGGCAGCAGCGTCGAGCCCACGTCGGCCTGGCTGAAGAAGGCCACATCCACGATCTTCTGCCGGTCGATGGCGTAGTTCAGCGCCTGCCGGAACTTGGGGTCGAGCAGGACGGGGTTGCCGAGCGAGTCAGGCGAGTCGTAGCAGTTGAAGCCGAGCTCGTTGAAGCGCCAGTGCGTGCCTTTCAGCACCTTGACGTTCGGCGTGTTCGTCAGACTGGGGACCTGCGCCAGTGGCAGCTCCACGGCCGCGTCGATGCCCCCCGACTTGAGGTCCGCCGCCATGGTGTCGGCGTTGCGGTAGTTCTCGAAGATGAGCTCGTCGACCTTGGGGGCGCCGGCCCAGTACTCCTTGTTGGCCTGCAGGCGCAGGAACTTGCCCTTCTGCCACTCCACGACCTGGAAGGGCCCGGACCCGACGATCGGCGGCTTGTTCTGGTACGAGCTGGCCGCCGCCTTGCCGCTCACCTTGCTCCAGATGTGTTCGGGCAGGATCGGCACGACCATGGAGAGGATTCCTGCCTTGGGTTGCTCGGTGGTGATGATGCAGGTCGCGTCGTCGGGGGCCTCGGCGCTGACGATCCCGCGGGTGTATACGTCGAGCGTGCTCAACTCGTTGTCGATGATGTAGTTGAACGTGAAGGCGACGTCTTTGGCCGTGAGCGGCTGCCCGTCCTGCCATGTCACACCCTGGCGTATCTTGAAGGTCCAGGTCTTGCCGTCAGGCGAGACCTCCCAGCTCTCCGCGATCTCCGGACGGGGCGAGAAGTCCTTGGCGTCCCAGCCGACGAGGAAGTCGTAGTTGAGGTGCCAGATCTCGTAGTCCTGGCCGAGGAGCCCGACGAACGGGTTGAGGTTGTCGGGCTCCAGGAGCCAGCCGACGCGGAAGGTCGTGGTGTCGCCGGCGCTGGGAGAGCTCTCGGCGAGGGCGGCCGGCGCCATCGTGAGCGCGACGAGTGTGAGCAGCGCGGCCAGAAGCAGGGCGCTCCGGCCGGCGTGCCTCAAGCGGGTCTTTCGAGTGCGTGTCATTCTCGCTTCCCCCTGATTGGATTCGGTGACAGAGTCCTTTGCGGCTACAGGCTCTCGAGCGTCCGGCCGACGCCGAGCTCCACCGCTTTGCGCATCACCACATTGGCGACGGCCGTGTCTTGGACGCCGAGACCCGTGAGGTCTGCGACGGTGATCTGCGTGTCCGAGGTGCGGCCGGCCTTGAGGCCCGCGGCCACCTCTCCGAGCTCGGCGTACACGTCGACGGCCGTCATCAGCCCGTCCTCGAGCGCGTGGTGCAACTCCCCGTTGATGCCGCACATCTCGACGCTGTCGACGACGAGCTCGTCGGCGCGTGCCAGCAGTCCAGGGTCGAGTTCGTTCTTCATCGGATTGTCCGAGCCCATGGCGGTGATGTGCGTGCCCGGCCGCACCCAGTCGGCCATGACGTAGGCCTTGTGGGACGGGGTCGTGCACACGATGACGTCCGAGCCCTCGACGGCGTCGCGGATGCCTGCCACGGTCACCGGGATGCCGTGCAGGGCGCCCATCTCCGAGGCGTACCTCTCGGCGGCCGCGCGGTCGAGGTCGCAGATGACGACGCGCTCGGGGCTGCGCACGGAGAGCAGCGCCTCGAGCTGGTAGCGGCCCTGGATGCCGGCGCCGACGACGGCGACCTGTTCGACGTGCTTCTTGGCGAGCAGGTCCGCGGCCAGTCCGCCGGCCGCCCCGGTCCGCAGGTCGGTGAGGAAGCCGTTGTCGAGCAGCATCCCGGTGAGGAACCCGGTGGCGGCGCTGAACACGAGGATCATCCCCGACACCGCGGGCAGGCCCCGTTCCGGGTTCTTCTCGAAGATGGAGGCGAACTTGACGGCGTAGTTGTCCGCATGGTGCAGGTGCGCCGCCTTGATGTGCACCTCGCCCTCGCTCTCGGGCACGTAGATGATCATGACGGGAGGCACCATGGTCTCGCCCCGGCCCATGCGCGCGAACGCCTCGCGCACGGCCACGAGCGCTTCTTCCGGGCCGATCAGGTCGCGGACCTCCTGCTCGTGCAGGAGGCGCACCCCGGTGCCGGCCTCGACGTCGGCTGCAGTCTCGCTCATCCATCCTGCCTTTCGGTCGTGGCCGTGGTCCTGGCCAGATAGTCGTCAAAGACTTCGAGCGCGGCGGCGCCGACACGGTGCCCGACGCCCATGCGGAAGCGGTCGCCGGGCAGTTCTGCAAGGGCCGACTGGTAGATGCGCGGCGGCAGCACGCACACGCCGGCTTCGATGAGCAGCTTGTGACAGAAGTCGTCGGCCGTGTCCGGACCCAGATAGCGTGGGTAGGAGACGCACCCGCCCTGTGGCTGCTCCCAGTCGAACAGGTGCCCCCATCGCTCCGTGAAGAACTCGCGGAAGAGCGGGACGTTCTCCGCGATGATGGCCCGGTTGCGGGCGCGCACTTTCTCCGCGTTCCGGAGGGCGATCGTCGCGAGGTGCTCGCTCGGGCCGGCGTTGCAGATGCTGGTGAAGTGCTTGCGCTTCTCCAGGCCTGCGAGGACCTCGCGGTCCTGAGAAGCGATCCACCCAATGCGCAGGCCGGAGAGACCGTAAGCCTTGGACATCACGTTGAGCGAGAGCGCCGTGGGCGAGATGTCCGCGGCTTGTGGCAGCGCCGGCCTCGACCCTTCCACCTCGAGGCCGCGATACACCTCGTCGCTGAAGAGCCGGATGCCGCGCTCATCACAGAGCTCCACGAGGGCGCGGAAGGTCGCCTCGTCGGGGGTGGCGCCGGTCGGGTTGTTGGGGAAGTTGACGGCGATCAGCCGCGTGGTCGGGCGGAGCTGGGCGCGCAGGTCTTCGAGGTCGAAGGCCCATCCGTTGCGTGCGTCCAGGACGGCCGGAGTGATGTCGGCGCCCGTCGCGATGGCGACTGACTCCATCGACTGGTAGTTGGGCACGGTGACGATGGCGTGGTCACCCGGGCCGATGAGGTCTTCCATGGCCCAGAAGATCGCTTCCTCGGCCCCGGAGAAGCAGAGCACGTGGTCTGGGTCGACCGTGTCGTAGGTGGCCGCGACGGCGGCGCGCAGATCGTCGCCTCCCCATGCCGGCGGATAGCTGAGTCGGATGGCGCCGAACGCTTCGCGCTCGTCCGGAGTCGCCATGGCGAGGATCTCGTCCACGGTCATCGTCTCGGCGTCCGACTGGGCGATGTTGTACTTGGCGTAGCTCTCCCAGTCGCTGAAGAAGACTTCGAGGCGGAAGGGTGGCAGGTCGATCATGTGCGCCTCCTCACCCGGCCGCCGAGCGGACCTTGCCCGCGTCGGCAAGGATCTCGTCGAGGCGTGCCGAGGCTCCCTCGTCCAGGGCCTCGGCGCGCGGCTGCGCGAGCAGCTCTTCCGTGCGCTCGCGGATCTTGGTGAGCAGGTCCCTGCCGCCGGTCTCATCCATCCAGCGGTCGTAGGTGGCCCGCTCGAAGAGGCTTGGCCGCCACATCTCGCGGTAGTGCTGCCGCGTGTACTTGCGCGCGAGGTGGTTGCCGCCCGGCCCCGCGTGCAGGATCTCGTCCACGGCGAGGCCGCCCTCGTCGAACGGCATCTCACGGAGGATCGCGCGGGCGAACCCGGCGACCTCGTCTCCGAGGACGATCGACTCGTGGGAGCTCTGCATGCCCGACTCGAGATAGCCGACGTCGTGCAAGAGGGTGCCGCGGGAGAGCGCGCCGAGCATTGCGGTGACGGCGGACTCTGCTGCCCATTGCGGGTCGAGCAGCTTGGAGTCGGAGACCGCGCCGTAGTAGAAGCTCGGCAGGCCGTAGAACTCAGCGAGCTCGCAGCCCACGTGGTCGGTGAGCAGTTGCTCGGGGGCTGCGTAGGTCTCAACAGTGAGCGCCATGTCGAGGACGCCGAAGGCGGTTCCGTAGATGAACGGAGCGCCGGGTCTCACGAGCTGATGGATGACGAGCCCGCTGAGGATCTCGGCGTTGCCGACCACGAGCGTCGCGGCGACCGACCAGGGTGACGTGCTGCCCATCGACGGCGCCGACGCGTAGACCAGCGGCACGTTGCGCTTCGCGCACTCCACGACTTTGGTGATCGCGTCGGCGTCGTGCATGAGCGGCGGTGCCGGCATCGAGTAGATGACGACACTCTTCTCGTTGCCCGCGACGCGGGCCATCTCGAGGATCGGCTCAACCGCGTCGCCATCCTTGGGCGCGATGATGAGCGGCTTTGCAGTGCCGCGGAGCATCGCCGCCACAGGCGCTAGATCGTCTACAGCCATGTCGACGTCGCCCGGCAGACCCATGGACATGACGAAGTCCATGTTGGGCAGCTTGTCGGCGAGGTGCGCCATGGTCTGGACGTCGGCGAGGTTCACGCGCCGGCGCTCGCCGTCCACGCGGTCGCGCACGAACAGGCAGTCCGAGCCGGTGCCGAAGTAGGTGCGCCCCTGCTTGAGCTCGAGGCCGGCGGCTTCGCCGCGCCCCTCGAGCGGCCAGGAGTGAGCAGCCGACTCGATGGCGGCGTCGATCATCGTCGGCGCGAAGCGGACGCGGTTTCCGTCGACCTTGGCTCCCGCCTCTCGCAGCAGCGCGAGGGTGGGCTCGTGCAGCACGTCGACGCCGGCCTCCTCCAGGACGCGGACGGTCGCGTCGTGGGCTCGCTGCGCGTCCCGCTCGTCCAGGATCGTGAGTCTTGGATAGGCCATGCATCCCCCTTGCACTATCGCCGAACGGTCAGATCGGAGGCACGAGCGCCGCTGCCGATTCAAGTAAGCATGTAAGCACGTAAAGTAGGACTTGACAAGCCCCCGCTGTCAGTTGACGCTTGTGCGTGTCGCCCCTAGGCTCTCAGGAGACGGCCACCGGGACCTCGGGGACCGTGACGGAGGAGGATGCGTGACCGTTCAACCAGATGAGGCGCACGATGTCGTACTGAGCATCGGCCGCCGCCTGCGCAGCGCTCGCCAGGAGCGCGGCCTGACACTTCGTCAGGTCGCGAAGAGCTCCGGGCTGACGGCGGCGTTCATCAGCCAGCTGGAGCGCGGAGACACTTCCGCCTCGGTCTCTTCGCTCGTCAAGATCGCGTCGGCGCTCGGCATCGACGTCACCAGCCTCTTCGAGAAGCCGTCCTCGACGCTGGTCCGGCGCGGCGAGCGCGTGCCCTCTATGCTTGGCGGCGAAGGGGTCGTCGACTACGTCCTCACCCCCGAGGAGGAGAAGCGCGCTCAGGTGATTGAGACGCACCTTGACCCTGGGGGCTACGCCGACAAGGAACTGTACACGCGTGGCGGCGAGCTCCTCATCTGCCTGGTGCAGTCCGGCTCGCTTGAGATGCGCGTCGAGGACGAGAGGATCCTCCTGCACGCCGGCGACGCAATGACGCTGGATCCCAGAGTCCCTCACACCTGGAGCAATCCATCGCGGAGAAACCGCACCCGCGTGCTCTGGGTCGACGTACCCGCCGAGTACTGACGCCGACCTTCGGGCGGTGAGAGCCGCCCGCCGTCCCCCGTGGCCCGAGTCACGCCGCAGCATCCCTTCATCCGGCGGCGACCGGCCCTCCGCAGCTTGGTCACGCAGCCCAGTATGTAAAGTGGAGCTTGACAGAATAGTTGCAATGCTTGACAGTATCGTGGTCCGCCGCTCGACCACCGGGCGGCATGCACCGCCGATCCCGGGCCCGTTCCCGGCGCGTCAAGGAGGCTGCGTTGACCACTCAGACACAGGCGACCCCGACTCTCGGCGCCCTCGCGAAATTCCGCGGCCGCCACTTCCTCAGCGACCAGGACTACACGCCCGAGGAGCTGAAGGAACTGCTCGACCTCGCCCTCGTCCTCAAGGCCCTGCGCGCCCGAAAGCGCGTCACCCCCTATCTGTACGGCAAGCACCTGGCGACGATCTTCCAGGAGCCGTCGACCCGCACCCGCGTGAGCTTCGAGAACGCGATGGCCGAGCTCGGCGGCAACATGCTCTACCTGCGCCCCGGCGAGCTGCACCTGCCCGGCCGCGAGAGCGTCGGCGACACGGCTCAGGTGCTCAGCCGCTACAACGACGCCATCGTCGGCCGCATCACGCACTTCAAGGTGCTGGAGGAGTTCGCCCAGTACGCCTCGGTCCCCGTGATCAACGGTCTCTGCAGCGACTCGTCGCATCCGGTGCAGTCGATGACCGACGTCATGACCGTCCTCGAGCACGCCGGCCGCATCGAGGGTCTCACCATGGGTTGGCTCGGGCGCGCCAACGGCATGTGCAACAGCGTCATGCTCACCTGCACGCGCCTCGGCATGAACGTGGTGTGGGCGGGTCCCGAGGAGATGTCGGTCGCCCCCGAGGTCATCGACCAGGCGAAGGCCAACTGCGAGCTCAGCGGCGCCACCTTCACGATGAGCAATGAGCCCGCCGACGGCGTCAAGGCCGCCGACTTCATCTACTCGGACACGTGGTGGTGGGTGCAGCAGGAGGACGACCAGGCGGAGATGGACCGGCGCCTGAAGATCAACCTGCCGTACCAGGTGAACGCGGAGCTGATGGCCAAGGCCAAGCCGGGCGCCAAGTACATGCACTGCCTCCCGGCCATGCGCGGTAACGAAGTGACCGACGAGGTCATCGACAGCCCCGCGTCGATCGTCTTCGACGAGGCAGAGAACCGCATGCACTTCCAGAAGGGTCTGCTCGTGGCGCTCATCGGCATCGACGAGCTGCCCGAGGACCCGGACCTGCAGGAGATCGGGCGGGCGCTGCTGGCCTGAGCGCCCGCCCCATCCGCCGTCCCCCCGGCGGCTGACAAGCCGGCGGGCGCGTCGTTCCCGTGAGCGCATCCGGCGCTGCGCGCCCGCCGGCCCCGGCAGAGGAGCCATGAGACAGTCGACAACACCGAACACGGTCGCGGACCGGTCGCGGACAGTGGTGATCGCCCTCGGCGGCAACGCCATCCTCCAGCCCGGCCAGGTCGGCACCTTCGAGGAGCAGCTGTTCAACATCGACGGCGCCATGCGCCGCATCGCGCAGCTGGTCGAGGACGGCTGGCGCGTGGTGCTCACCCACGGCAACGGCCCCCAGGTCGGCAACCTGCTGATCCAGAACGCCCTGGCGGCCAAGACCGTGGCGCCGATGCCGATGGACGTCTGCGGCGCGGAGAG